>NZ_JAXDRQ010000001.1:0-41414 GCF_034090965.1 Absicoccus sp.
TTCGATGTTCCTGACATCGTTTGTTTCTTTCTCGAAATTGACGTGTTTCTTGGTTTCCTGTTCAGTTTTCAAAGATCGTCACGCTTTCGCGTGCTCAGTTATATTATCAAATCTATCTGCCTTATGCAACCCCTTTTTTTAAAAAAAATTCATGTAAGCGTATTCAAGATTGATAAGCCTCTAAAATCGCATGGAGATCCTCTAAACTTTGCATCTTCGAACAACGATCTTTAAAACCATGAGAATTTGGCAACCCCTTAAAATACCAACTCGCTAAACCACGCATTTCACGTATGGCTACCTTTTCACCTTTATAGGCCGCCAATAAGGTGGCATGTTGCCAACACATATCCATCCGTTGTGCGTAGGTATGCTCTGCTTCTTTTCCATTCACACAATCTTGGATCAAAAAAGGGTTGCCCACGATCCCACGACCAATCATGACAGCATCACAGCCAGTTTGTTTTTGTATATCCCAATAATCTTGCACACTACGCACATCCCCATTGCCAATCACAGGAATCGACACAGCTTCTTTGACAGCTTGAATATATTCCCATTGAGCTTTTCCTTCATACATTTGAGATCGCGTACGCCCATGCAGAGCAATAGCTTGTACCCCCACCGATTCCAATGCTTGGGCAAGAGCTACACAATTGATATGTTCTTGATCAAAACCAATGCGCATTTTCACGCTCACAGGTTTATGGACCGCATGCACAAGCGCATCCATCAATTCTTTGGCATAATCGATATCTTTCATCAAATACGCCCCCGCACGAGCTTTTATGACCTTATTGACCGGACACCCCATATTGAAGTCAATGATGTCACAATCCGTTTGTTGGTCTAGATATTTTCCTGCATAGACCACGGATTCGATATCATGACCAAACAATTGAAAACTAACTGGATGTTCGTTTTCATCACAAATGCACATTGCTTCGGTTTTCTTTGAACCATAAAACAATGCCTTATCGCTCACCATTTCATTGCAGACCAAACCCGCACCCAATGCTTTGCTGATTTTACGAAAAGCAATATTGGAAATGCCAGCCATCGGGGCCACTACCACATTATTTTTTAATGTCACATCCCCAATTTTAACTACGTGTTGCATGTTTCATCTCCAAAATATCAACCAATTCTTGTTCACTAAATTGGTAGACTTCATTACAAAAGTTACAAGTCACTTCAGCCCCATGATCTTCATGGATCATAGCTTCTAGATCGTGATCGGCAATGGTCGATAAAGCCCGTGCCATTCGCGTTTTCGAACAAGGACACCAATATTGGATATCCTGTGTACCAAGGATCTGCACATCCTCAAACATATCGATGGCCAATTGTTCCAAACTGGAATCATCGTATTCTTGCATGATTTGTGACATTGGTTTTAATCCCTGCAAGACGTGTTCACAAATCGCAATATCCGTTTCGGTGGCATCCGGTAACATTTGAATGATCATAGCTCCACTCGAAATAATATGATGATCCGCACCAACCAATACACCGACATCGACAGCCGTAGGAATTTGCTCACTTAACGTGAAATAATACGCAAAATCCTCACCAATCTCTCCTGACTGTAAAGCAACCGTACCGGTCCAATTTTCTTCCATATGTAGATCTTTTGTGACCGTCAAGGTACCATTCGTACCGACGGCTCCACCAACATCCAAATGGCCATCCTCTTTCTTTTGTGTCGGAACATGTGGATTCGAAACAAAACCACGTACATTCCCATTCGCATAAGCATCCACCATGACTGTACCAATGGGACCATGACCATTGATGGTGATCGTCAACATTTCCTGATCACTTTTCAACATAGAACCCATCATCGTACCTACCGACAAGGTCCTTCCTAAAGCAGCAGATGCACATGGATATAAATCAAAACGATCGCGTGCTTCTTGCACTAGATCCGTTGTTCTTGCGATATAAAGACGTACTCGTCCTTGACATACCAATGCCTTTAATAATTGATCTTTCATATACATATCCCTTCTATAAAAGAAAAGACGCATAAGGCGTCTAATCTTTTCGTTTTGTGAGCTCATTGAACGCATCGTCTATATCTTTTTGATCGATGCCTTTTGGTTCTTCACTATCTTCTTTTTCTGGTTCTGTCTGATCCGGAACCGGAGGTAAAGTTGGCTCTTCTGGCTCTTGATTTGGATCTTTTAATTCTCCAAATTTCATCAAATTCATGATTTCTTCATTGGTCAATGTTTCATGTTCATACAAGTTCTTTGCGATCAGGTCCAATAAATCTCGATTTTCCGTTAGGATCTTGCGACATTGTACTTCACATTGATGCACGATACTACGAACTTCTTTATCAATTTCACCAGCAACGCCTTCGGAATAAGATCCACCTTGGGTATAATCACGTCCTAAGAACACATTTCCTTGTGGATCGGCATATTGGATTGGTCCTAAACTCGACATACCATAGACACGAACCATATTTTTTGCCAATTTGGTCAATTGTTCGATATCGTTGACAGCACCGGCACTCACTTCACCAAACACCAATTCTTCGGCCGTACGACCACCCAATAAACCAGTAATTTGGGCTAATAATTCACTCTTACGATGGAAGTATTTTTCTTCCTTTGGCGTCATCAAGTTATAACCACCGGCTTCACCACGCGGAATGATCGTTACTTTTTGCACCTTTTCAGCATCTTCTAACTTCAAACCAATGACGGCATGCCCTGCCTCATGATACGCAACCAATTTCTTATCCATTGTATTGTATTTCTTGGATTTCTTTGCTGGACCCATCATGACACGATCGATGGCTTCATCTAGATCATCCATCGTAATTTGATGTTCTTTATTACGAACGGCTAAGATGGCTCCTTCATTTAATACATTGGCAAGATCCGCACCAGAAAAACCAGGACAACGCTGCGCTAAATTATGTAAAGAAACATCCGGCGCTAATTTCTTATTGCGGGCATGTACCTTTAGAATTTCTTCACGACCCTTGATATCCGGTAATGTTACGGTGATACGACGATCAAAACGACCACTACGCAATAATGCAGGGTCTAAGATATCGGGACGGTTTGTAGCAGCAATAACGACTATACCGCTATTATCGGTCATACCATCCATTTCCACCAATAACTGGTTCAATGTTTGTTCACGTTCGTCATTGCCGCCGCCCATACCGGCACCACGCTGACGACCTACCGCATCGATTTCATCAATAAAAATGATACATGGAGCTGCTTTTTGTGCATTCTTGAACATATCACGAACACGACTCGCACCCGTACCGACAAACATTTCCACGAAATCCGAACCAGAAATCGAGAAAAATGGGACATTGGCTTCACCAGCTACGGCTTTGGCCAATAATGTTTTACCGGTTCCAGGTGGCCCCACCATCAAGATGCCCTTTGGAATATGAGCACCCATATCGGTAAATTTCTTGGGTGAACGTAAATAATCAATGACTTCTTTTACTTCTTCTTTTTCTTCTTCACAACCAGCCACATCTTTAAAACGTGTCTTTACATTTTGTTCCATATTGGCCCGTGACTTCGCAAATTCAAACGCCTTATTTTGTGAGCCACCACCGCCCATTCGGCTAAACATGTAGTAGAAGAAGATCGCAACGATCAAAAATGGCAAAAATTGTGCCAATAAATTGACCCATATATCACCAGAATGTGGATCACTGATCGTAATGCTGCCACCATCTTTCGATAATTTCTCTTTTAACCATTGGATATTTTCATCAGTATTCGGAACAATGACACTATATTCTACTGGATCATTCCCTTTTTTGTTGGTGTCATCATACGTACCGGATACTTTGATCACCGTATCATTGATATCCAAGCTCGAATCATCAAATGTTGCATGCTTACTCAATGATTCAAATTGGGTATAATTCATTTGTACGGTATTGCCTTGTACGTTATATGCCAATAAACTGACGATTATACAAATCACAAAAATCGTTGGCAAATAATTAAGCCAATTTCTCTTCATAATGAGCCCCCTTAATCTTCGTAGATTTCTGGTTTCAATACACCAATAAATGGTAAATTTCGATATTTTTGATTATAGTCCAAACCATAACCCACAACGAATTCATCAGGAACCGAAAAACCCACATAATCCGCATTGATATCAAATGTACGACGACTTGGTTTATCCAATAAGGAAACAACTTTTACATCTGTTGCGCCTTTATTTTTGAACATCTTTTTCACAGAAACCAAGGTACGACCGGTATCAATGATATCTTCTACTAAAAGGATCGGACGTCCTTTGGTAGAAAGTGTCATATCCATATCGATACGCACATCCCCAATCGAACGGGTTCCTTCGTAAGAACTGACTTTCATAAAATCAATTTCACAATCAAAAGTAAAATATTTGATCAATTCAGCCATAAAAGGCACACTACCCTTTAATAAACCCACGATAATGGGTACTTGTCCCTTTTTCACATAATCGGCTTCAATCTGTTGCGCTAATTCTTTACATTTATTCTCTATTTCTGCTTCACTCACTAACACTTTAGCGACATCATCTTGTATCATTTCGCATTCTCCTTAAGTAGAGTATATTGTACCATAAACACATTTGGTTTGGCACTATAATGATTTCGATCACATCCCATTTTTGGCACAAAAATCACTTGTTTCTGACAATTTTCAATGATCAACCAACGTTTTCGAACCAATCGAGGAACTTTACGATCCACAAAAAACCGTGAAACCTTTTTGGTCCCAAATCGCATCTGGATATGATCACCTGGCTGCACCAAACGAATCGTGATGGGAAAATCAGATGGTGCGATGGTAACAGCCTCCATGGTCGTGCCGGATGTATTCAAGGCAAACCCTTTAAAATCACCATATTTCAATTGATGCAATTGGACGGGTTCAAAGGTTTCTTTTTTCATACAATACAATTGATCTTGCCATCGTTCTAATTCATGATCCCCTAGATCGATCACACAGGGTGCATGCAACTGTTTGACCATATCGTCCAAAAAGCTTTTTGCATAGTGCTTATTTGTGTGTTCATATAAATACACATCTAAAATGAACCAAGCTTGCGGATCTTCTAACCAATCCAAAGAAGCCAATTGTTGCTTGGCCCATATCCGTTTTTTGGATAACTGTTCATTTTGCTTATGGATTTCTTGCAGCAAGGCTTGTTTTTGCGTAGGGGTATAACCATCCAATACATGATGACGAATAACATTTCGTGTATAATGATCGGTCAAATTGGATTCATCGATGCCATAAGGAACATGGTTTTCATCACAATATTGTTGCAGCTCCGCCTTTGTATAGGACAACAACGGTCGAAGAATACGAAATCCATGTTGATACGAGACCGAAGCCAATCCATAGGTTTGGGGAATGCGATGATGCTGCTTTTGAAAAATATAAGTTTCTAATACATCATCCAACTGATGGGCAATATAAATATCGGTCGTTTCCATTTCTTTCGCATAAGAAAAAAAGAAGTCATAACGAACTTGTCGAGCCCATGCCTGAAAGTTACCATGATGTGTCCATTTGGGCGCTATAGAACGAAATGCCAAATGATATTGATCACAATAAGTTTTCACGATCATCTCATCCCGATTGGCACTTGGACGTTGATGATAATTGACATGGGCGACACAGATCGCATATTCCTTCTTTCGCAATTGATCCAATAAAGCCATACTGTCCGGTCCACCCGAACATGCTACGATAATTTTCATAAGTAGATTTTAAACCCTTCACCCCAATAAAGAAAGATATCAAATCCCACAGATTTTCCACTTACAACATTTCTTTGATCCTTTTATTAATTTCCATAAACAAAGAAGAATCACTATCTAAATGGGCTTTGACATCAATGATACGAACCGTATTGATCCATTTCGCATCATTCAGATACAAGACCGAAACCTTATTCATTCCTGGTACGCGCCCCAAGCGCATGACATGTTTTTTATGTATGGCATGTCGATACGCCGATTCACTTCCACTGATGGGTACGATCAAAGCTTTATGATGCACGATCGATAAGATCAAACCAAAATGTTGATACCCAATCTCACATAAATAAGCCGATCCATATTCCACAAAACAAATATCGCCAATGCGAATATGTACCCCTAATTCAAGACAACTGGAAATTTGTTTGCGATCACACCAATTGAGTTTTGAAACCAAATACGCATACGCTTCTTGCGAAGACAATGTTTCTAACATTTCTTTTTCGCGTGCTTGCGCTTCTTTCCACAATTCATCCAACTGATCATATCGTTTGGAAACCAACCAATCCTTTGCTTGCATATGCCTATTCAATCAAAGGAAAGTGAAGATATCATGAAGATTCACGAGAAAATTTCAATTTTTTACGAATTTTATCATATAAACTCATTAAAGGATGAAAATGCTCCGAAATCATCGCACTCTTTTCGATAAAGATCTCCACGCCTAACAATAAAAACAACATGACCGCAAAACCGATTTTGGTGTTGAATAAATATACATAGGCACACATTCCAAACAAAGCCGTCAAGCCACACATGATGATGACCGTTTTGGTATGACCAAATTGTGCCATCAATAAATGATGAATATGACTTTTATCCGCCTGCATGAATTTCATTCCTTTGATTGTACGTCGTAAGATTGCGCTGAGGGTATCAATGATGGGGATCATCAACAACAACATAGGCAAGGCCAATGTCACAATGGTCGAGCCTTTAAAGCCTAATAAAGAGATGGCAGAAATCATAAAGCCCAAAAATAAAGAGCCACAATCGCCCATAAAAATACTGGCTGGATGTGCATTATAAATCAAAAAGCCACCGGTACTGGCTGCTAAGATAAACGACAACATGGCTACATCCAAACGTCGTTCCATCCATGCCATAGAAGCAATGACAACCAACATGATCACTGACATGCCGCCAGCCAAACCGTCTAGGCCATCGATCAAATTGATGGAATTGGTGATACCTGCCACCCAAATGATGGTAAATACAGTGGAAATAATCGCATTGTTGATTACGATGCCAAAGGGTAAATGGATCACATCGACACTTACCCCATTGATGATCAATACGATGGCTGCCACCAATTGAAAAAATAATTTGACAGGTGGCCGAATATCGATCAGATCATCCACCAATCCGGTAAAAAATAGGATGCTTCCACCATAGATGATGCCCATCAAAGCTTGATCGGGATTCATGGTGATAGTGACCGTGATCAAAAAAGCACAATATATCGCGATCCCCCCAATTCGGGAAATGATTCCATGATGGACCGTTCGATTATTTTCTTTCGCATAGGCCTTGGCCCATATCGAATACGTTTTGATCAATGGCGTCAATCCACAGGAAATCAAAAAAGGGATGACGATCATGCTCCAATTCACACTATTTCCACCCTTTCATATTTTCCATAAGATCCATATCCGGGGTTTGCGTAACGATCACAGGATCGTTCAATGCTTGTTCCAAGGTTTGACGAAGTCCAAAACAATACGCCAACCCTCCACTCAATAAGATGCCATTTTTATGAATGCTTTCTTTAAGATCCACAGATACTTTTTCTAAACACTGTTTTGACCACAACATGATTTGATCAATGACACTTTTCATACAAGGCCACAAATCCAAAGCCCGCACTTCGATCAAACCATATTGTCCCTGCGCATTTTTGGCGTTACAACGCAACCGCGCATTTTTACCTTTCCATAATGCTTCACTGGCCGCTTCTTTCAAAGCATGCGCATCCTCGATCGTAATGGAACAACCATATTTCTTTTGAATATCCTGGATGATCGTTTCCTCGATTTGTTTCCCCGCAAAATAGATGGTTTGATGCGTAAATTGTTGTTGATGGGCATAGATACCCATTTCGGTATAGGTATGTCCTGCATGTATGATCATGGTTGGCTCTTCCGTTTGTAGGGCATCCATGACATTCAAAAACGAGATCTTTTGAATGCCAGCCGCTAAGATCTGGGTTTGCCATACATCCAATTGATCATCGGTCGCATCGGTGGGTACGACAACCAGTGCAGAAGGATGCAAAAGACTATGACTAGCACCCAACTGATCCAGGCCAGCTTTCACCAATGGGGTGATCGAAGTATACAATTGACCATGATCAAAAGGGTATTTGATGGTATCTGTATAAGCATGAGAAAGCGCTTCTTTTCCAATTGCGATGATTTGGTCATCTTTGGTTGCGATACAAGACGGAAACGAAACAGTTTCCTCTTTCACAAAATCAAAGAAACGGCATGTGGTGCCACCAAGATCCATCGCATACCAGTGATCAAACATCTTCATCATCCTCCAAATCCATTATAAATTGTCAATTGTAAGACAGCTTCACTTGCTAAATAAGCCAACACAAAAGACAATAAGAAAAGCAATACCACCGCTTTGCGTGGCTCTTTTACTGAACAAAATTTATCAAATTGCACCCCGCTTAAGGCATAAAAGCTCAAGCCAAAACATAGAATAAATACAAAATATCGTAAAAATGCATATGTCATATCCAACACCTATCCTACCGTCACGATCTTGACAAACGGATATTTTTTTGCCAATTCTTTTTGTGCTAAGACCAAGTTTTCTTTGCTGCCAAATCCCATCATGGTCGATCCAGAACCGGTCATCATGACACAAAGTTCAAAGGTTTCCATTTCTTTTTTAAGATCTTTTAAGGCAGGAACCAATTGAAAAGCAGCTGGCTGCAACGCATTTTCCATATGTTTCACATAAAAGAGTAAGTCTTGATCCACCAAAGCCTTTTCTAAAATATCCAAATTCGGATGTAAGGGCTCCAATAAATGCCATGTCGCAAAAGCTTCTGGAGTGGATACGCCTTGTTCCGGTTTCACCAATAAAATCGGAAATTTCCAATCACAGGCCATCTTGCGTATTTTCTCACCAATGCCTTGGACCCGTGCATATTTGTTCACAACACAAAAAGGCACATCGGCACCAACCAGCTTGCCTAAGGCAATCATTTCCTCAATTGATAATTGGAGACCATCAATATCATTGATGGCTTTCAAGACGGCGGCGGCATTCGCACTCGCTCCCGCAAGACCTGCTTGCATCGGAATATGTTCTTCAATCGAAATGTCATAATCCGATATATCATAACGATCCTTCAAGACTTGGACCATTTTTTTGGTTGCATTATCATCGGGAATCAATCCATTGGTACAAGTGATCCGCGTATGGGATGCTTGGGTGATATCCACAATATTGTATAAGGATACAGGCGCCATGATCATATCCAGATCATGATATCCCTGTTTATTTTTTCCAATCACATCCAGAGCTAGATTCACTTTGGCTGGCGCATATACTTTCATAATTTACCTCATAGAGTCGAATAAAATCTTTCAATGCACATTGTTGTGCGCGTGTGTGTAAGGCAATCCCCGCATTTTCTAAACATGTTTTTGCCAATTCTTTATCGTTTAAGTAACTTTGAAGATTATTATATATCGTTTTTCGTCGTTGTACAAAACATCCTTTTACCATAGAAAGAAAAATGCTTTCATGTGGAAGATGATATCGATGGTGAAAATTAAATTGTAGGACGACCGAATCCACATTGGGACTGGGCCAAAATACATGTCGCGATACATCCATCACTTTATGACAATCGCATTTATATTGCCAAATGACACTCAAGGCATTGTATTCTTTATCCGATGGTTGGGCCATAAAACGTTGACCGACTTCTTTTTGCATCATGACCGTTATGCGTTCAATCTGTTCTTTCGCTTCGAACAATTGAAATAAAATAGGTGTTGTGATGTAGTAGGGCAAATTGGATGCAAAGACAACCGGTTGATCATCCTTACGATATTTTTTGATTTCTTCATCCACATCCACATTTAAAAAATCTTGTAGGATCACATCCAAATGGGGACTATTGATCTCATTGGTCAATATTTCGGGCATACGGGGATCAATTTCATACGCAATCACACGTTGGGCACGAGCACATAACTGTTGGGTCAAAGCGCCAATACCCGGACCAATCTCGATGACGAGTTCCTTCGGATTGGCAATGGCTGCATCGGCAATTTTTTCCACGATGCGTGGTTCAATGATGAAATTTTGACCATATACTTTTTTGGTGAAAACTTGATATTTCTCTTGGATCGCCCTGGTCTTCTTGATGGTCGCAATGGGATCATTCATGTTTCATTATCCTTTCTATTTGCGCTTTGGTCACATGCATCGCATTCAACCGTTTAAAACACGTCTTGCCGTTACAAGGACCAATGTGAAAGGCTGCGCAAACCGCATTACGATACGATTGATCCCCCACTAGACCGAGATCAATAAAATCTTGCCAGGCTAAGGTATGCACATCTTCTTCAAAAGTCACACAATGCGAGAGGGCTATCCACAAAGCTTGGCCATTCGCATGTTCGACCCCTACTTTTTTCGGGGTCTTTGCCTGATCTTTGGGGATAAACGCATTTTTACATCCAGGCACTTGTTCATTGATCCAACGTCGAATATGCTCTCCCGGTGAATCGGGATCCGTAAAAATAATCACACCGCGTACTTTTTGCGCTTCTTTGATCCGATCGATCGTTGTTGATACGATTTGATCTCCACCTGTTTCAATGGTATCGCATTCAAAGTAAGATTGCAGAGTATTTGTATCATTTTTTCCTTCGACGACAATGATTTCACGAATTTTCTTCATAACTAAATCCATATCCCTTCACTTCTTGCACATCATTGACGATGATAAACGCATGTGGATCGATATGTAAAACGGCTTGTTCCAATTTTGGATATTGTTTCTGGTTGATCACACACATCAAAACGGGTCGTTGGCTTCCCGTATATCCGCCCTGTCCTTTGAGGATCGTTACGCCACGATCGACTTCTTCCAACAAAACTTCGTTGATATCTTGCCAAAAATCGGAAATGATCATCACATTTTTTGCAGCTTGTGATCGCAACGTCATCGTTTTATTGATTGCAGCCCCAGAAATATAAACAGACATGATCCCAATCAAGGCAG
Organism: Absicoccus sp.; assembly: GCF_034090965.1. Classification (NCBI taxonomy): domain Bacteria; kingdom Bacillati; phylum Bacillota; class Erysipelotrichia; order Erysipelotrichales; family Erysipelotrichaceae; genus Absicoccus; species Absicoccus sp. The sequence goes on from NZ_JAXDRQ010000001.1 coordinate 11,070, forward strand.
GCACCAAGCCATAGGTATAGATGCCTAAGGCCACCGTCGCAATATCCACGATCATCACTGCATCACCACTCGATAATTGGGTATATTTGTGCAAGATCAATGCGGGTACATCCATCCCTCCGGTACTGGCTTCGACCCGAAAGACCAAGCCCAGGCCAACCCCCAACAAGACACCGGAATAGATGGAAGCTAAATAAGCGGGCATGATGAAAGTTGATTGAGGCAAGGTATCTGCATACTTACTCAACAAAATAATAAAAATCGGATAACAGATCGTGGAGATCAAGGAACGCATCGCAAATCGCTTCCCTAAAAAGATGGCACCTACGATATATAGACCAATCGTAAGGGCATTGGTCATCCATACCGTATCAATATGAAGCAATGGTTTTAAGGCAACAGCCACACCAGCTGTACCACCATTTAAAATATTGTTTGGCAAAATAAAAAAAGTCGTACCACAAGCGACCAAGAAATTCCCAATCAGAATATACATGATCATCTTTCCTTGTTTCACATCTGTCATCCCCTTCCTATGTGTTTAGATTATATCATTGTTTTATGGTATTCTAAAGTTAAGGCGGTGATTTCATGACACCTCATAATCAAGCGAAGAAAGATGAAATTGCGAAAATTGTGCTTATGCCCGGTGATCCATTGCGGGCCAAATATATCGCAACGCATTATTTAACAGATATCCATTGTTTCAATACGGTGCGAAATATGCTGGGATATACCGGTCTTTATCAAGGACAAACCCTTTCCATCATGGGGTCTGGCATGGGTATGCCTAGTATTGGCATTTATTCCTATGAACTCTATACGCAATATGATGTTGATACGATCATTCGGATTGGTTCTTGTGGCGCTTTGATTCCTTCATTGGATCTATTTGATGTCATCCTGGCTGATTCTGCTTGGTCACGATCGACCTATGCCCAACAACAATCCCACGATGCGAATCGTATTCAATATCCAACCCTAGAAATAAACCAAGCCCTCAAAAAGGCCGCAAACGAACAAAATCAATGGTTACATCCTTGTCGTTTCCATTCCAGTGATGTTTTTTATTATGAGGCCGGTATCGATTCTGGTGCATTGGCAAACCAATGTGCAGTGGTAGAAATGGAAAGTTTTGCCCTCTTTCACAATGCGAAAGTAACCGGTAAAAAAGCAGCTTGTCTATGTACTGTATCGGATTCTTTGGTTACCCATCAAGAAACAACGGCCCAACAACGCGAAACGGCATTCGATACCATGGCACAAATTGCTTTAGGAGGAAGTCTATATGTATGATGTATGTATCATTGGTGCAGGACCAGGTGGTATCTTTTCTGCCTATGAATTGATCAAATATCGTCCCCATTGGAAAATTGCACTCTTTGAAACCGGAGGTCCTTTAAACCAGAGAAAATGTCCTATCGATGGCGACAAGATCAAATCGTGTGTGCACTGTCCGGTTTGTTCCATCATGTCAGGATTTGGCGGGGCTGGCGCCTTTAGTGATGGCAAATACAATATCACCAATGAATTTGGTGGCAATTTATACGAATACATTGGAAAAGAAAAAGCCATTGAATTGATGGACTATGTCGATCAAATCAATTGTACTTATGGCGGTGATAAAACCAAGCTGTATGATAACTTTGATACCGTTCTTGCCAAAAAATGTCTTCAAAATAACTTGCATCTTTTAAAAGCTAAAGTTCGACATCTGGGTACGGATATCAACTATATCGTTTTAGAAAATTTATACAAACAATTGAAGGACAAAGTCGAATTTCATTTTTATGAACATGTCACACGAGTGGATCATCTCGAATCGGGCTATCAAATTGAAACATCCAAAGGCATCTATGAAGGATCTCGATGCATCATTTCAACCGGTCGGTCAGGTAGTAAATGGATGGAATCCATTTGTTCCCATTTGGGCATCGAAACTAGAAGCAATCGCGTGGATATTGGCGTTCGCGTAGAACTCAATGCCGATACCTTCAGTGAATTGACGGATAATTTATATGAATCGAAGATTGTCTATCGTTCAAAAACCTACCAAGATCGGGTACGTACGTTCTGTATGAATCCCCATGGTGTGGTGGTCAATGAAAACACCAATGGCATTGTCACGGTCAACGGACATAGTTACACCGATCCCAAGCGATTTACGGAAAATACCAATTTCGCGTTATTGGTATCCAATCATTTTACGCAACCGTTTCATCAAAGCAATCAATATGGTGAAAACATTGCGAAACTTTCCAATATGCTGGGTGGTGGAGTCATCGTGCAACGATTTGGTGATCTGATTCGTGGTCAGAGAAGTACCCCTGATCGCATCCAAGCTGGTTTTGTTCGTCCGACCCTCAAAGCAACGCCTGGCGATCTTTCATTGGTCATTCCGAAACGCCAATTGGATGATATCATTGAAATGATCTATGCCTTAGATAAAGTCTGTCCATCAACAGCAAGTGATGATACTTTATTATATGGTGTTGAAGTTAAATTCTATAATATGCAAGTAACGGTAGATAAACATTTGGAAACCTGTCATAAAGGATTGTATGTGATTGGCGATTGCAGTGGTGTCACACATTCTTTATCCCATGCATCGGCTTCCGGTGTTTATGTCGCCCATGATATTTTAGAACAGGAGTCCTAACTCCTGTTTTTTGAAAGGAGAATGTTTCATGCACTTCCCTGAAAAAGGAACCATCATCGCCCCTGCCTCCATGCATTTGGCTTTGTATGCACAAATTGGAAATCACATCGGCCTACAAGTCTTAAGTCTACAAACCTTTGTACGATCCTTTTTGCGTGAGCCGCAACCAACCGATATTGAATATATCTATCAAATCAAAGAACACCTTCAAGAACTAGACTCGAGCAATCCTTTTTATGCGAGTCGAAAGGATCCTGAATTTTTAAAACAAGTGTTTCAATTCCTCCAACAAGCACATTGGTATGGGGTAGATACCTTTCCTTGTGAAACATCCAAAGAAAAAGCTCTTTTTGAAATCATTCAACGCTGTCAAGATATCCATTTTCCCACCATTGAAATCCCACAATTGCACAATGTGTACATTCTTCGTAGAGAATATCCGGATTTCTATTGGATCGATGTGCTATTGGATCATGGCGCACAATGGATCGAATCACAAGATCAACCAGAAACCCATTATGTGACCATGGCAACCAGTCGGAAACAAGCACAATGGATCTGCGAAGAAATCATTCATCAAAAGTATGATGCCAATGATGTATATATTGCGGTAAACGACGCAAAAGATCAAGCCGTTCTGATCCAAATGTTAGAAACGTATCAGCTTCCTTATACGTTATCCAAAGTGTCCAATCCTTCTTTGATTCCAGCTCAATGGCTGGCTTGTCTGGATCATGCCAAACACCAAGATAGGAATACCTTGTGTCATTTGATCCAAGTTTGTTTTCCGAAAGAAAAAGACGTATTGGATTGGTATGCATTGGGATACCAAGGAGAGGATCTTTATGAAGCCAATGAATTTGTCGATCCGTATACCTATGCCCATTATCAACATGTAAAAGCCAAAGCCCAACAATTTGAACAAGACCATGACCTCCATTTTTCGATACATGACTTCGAAAAAATGGCTACCTTGATTCAATCGTTGCATGCACCTACGCAAGAAAACATCAATATTTTCAATGCCATCCAAGAATTGATCCTTACCTCTTATGACAAGATCCACACCATCGATGATCTGGATATTTTGTATCATGCCATTCAAAATGTAGGAAATGATCAAAAGTCCACTTCTTTAGAAGGTGTTTGGATTGGACCTCGACAAGATATCAGTCCGTTACGAAAAATCACATTCTTCCTAAATGTGCACAGTAAGACATTTCCAGCTTTGCGTCAAGAAAGTGGCATTTTTAATGAAGATTATGTATCAAAAACCAATTGGCCAAGTCTAGCGTATCGATTGGATACCCAAAAAGAAAGGATACGAAAAGGATTGGATCAACCGGACATCTTGTATATTTCCTATCCTCAAACAGACTATCAATCGAAGGCGTATGAGCCCAGTGTCGAAATCAATGACTGGTTAGGAACGGCCACGTTTATCGATGTGTTGGAACCCAGTCATTTTGAAAGACCCGTCCACACGTTATCGAAAACAATGGCGGAAACTTTATTTGTCAAAAATGGGAAAGTACGTGGTTCGGTATCGAGTTTTGAGACTTTTGTGAATTGTCCTTTTCGTTACTTTTTACAATATGGTTTGTATGTAAAAGAGGCCAAAGATTGGACAGATATCCGGGTTCGTGGTTCTTTGCTTCATAAAATATTAGAAGAAGCCATTCGTACCTATGGAAAAGACTACATTCATCAAGATCTAGATGCTCTTGTGGACGATCAATTCGAATGGATCACAAAACATTTCCCTGCCAAACAACATTGGATCCAAAACCAAAAAAATGAAGTCAAGTGGCAACTTCACAATTTACTACAACGATTACGACCTTTTGAAGAACAATGGCATATGGAGCCACAAGAAATCGAACATGAATTTTATTTGGATACCGATACCTATGCGATCCATGGCTTTATTGATCGCGTCGATGGAACCAAAGGCGCCTTTGTGATCTTTGACTATAAAACCACTCAAAAAGAAATCACCATGAAAAACTTTACGAAAGGTCTTTCTTTACAATTGCCAACCTATGCGATCGAAAGAGAAGCAGAAACGCATCAAGTACCCATTGGGATCTTTTATGTTTCACTCACATCGCCCATGGAAACGCAAGTAGGTGTCAAGCTTAATTATCAACGAAAAAAAGACAATTATGATCTTTCTTCTTTGTCATCGGCCCAAGAGGAATATTTCAAAAAAGGAAGGATCCAAGGTTGGGTCTTTGATCAACAAGATCTAACTTTATATGATGATTCCCATTGGTTTCAATGTAAAACCAAAATTCCTTCTTTTGTGGACATCAAGACCATGTGGGAAGAAATCATCACCTCGATCGTGCAAGATATTCGTTCAGGAACCATTGCGCCAGAGGCCTCCAAAGAAGCTTGCACCTATTGTCCGTATCGTTCGATTTGTCGGACATCTTCACAGATCGTGGAAAAACCCGATCGCATCAAGGAGGAGTAAGTATGCCATTTACGAAAGCGCAACAACAAGCCATCCAATTGCGTGGATCCGATATTCTCGTTTCAGCCAGTGCAGGAAGTGGAAAAACCAGTGTGTTGGTTGAGCGTTTGTGTCAATTGGTCACAAAAGATCATATTTCTATCAATCATATCTTGGCCATGACTTTTACCAATGATGCAGCCAGTGAAATGAAAGAACGTCTCCGTCAGGAATTATTAAAACAAGAACAGACGGCTTATATTCGTGATCAATTGGCTTTATTAGAAACCGCCCAAATTTGTACGATCGATAGTTTTTGTTTATCCCTCGTTCAAAATTATTATTATCAAATTCCCATTTCGTTAAAAATGGCCAATTCGATTGCGAGTGATGCCCAAAAAAAACATGCCTTCGATCAAGCGTTCCAACAGGCCAAAGAAACACTGTCCATGCCGCATTTGAATGACTATATTTGGGCCATGCATATCAAAGATAACGATCTTCAAAAAGCATTGGACACAGCCATATCGATGGCTTGGGCCAAGCCAGATCCGATCCAATGGTTTACGGATATCAAAGAAAATCGCATGAAACCACAGATTGAATCGTGGTTCATGACCTATTTTCATCAACATATCCAGGCGATGATCGAAATATGTGATTCTGCTTTAGATTGTGATGATCGCTTAATAGAAAAGAAAGAAGCGTTGGCCGCTTTATTGCCTATGGATTATGAATCCATGCGTTCTCATTTTTTAGCTTATTTTGCGAAATATGGGTATTTTCGTTATTCAAAGAAAATGACCCATACTTCAAAAGATGAATTTGATCGCTATAAAAAAGCACTGGTTTTTCATGAAAAAGCCATTGCACAATATTTATTTGATTCGTATGATCTCGATACCCAAGCTGTTGTTTTAGAGTTTTGTGATCTGGCACAGGCTACGCAACAAGAATATGCCAAGATCAAAAAGCAATTGGAGATCATTGACTTTTCAGATATGGAAACGTTTGCGCATCAGCTATTAGAAAATCCCTTGATCCAAGAAGAAGTCTGTAAACAATATGACATGATCTTAGTGGATGAATTTCAAGATACCAATGATCTGCAAGAAAGCATCATTCATTTGATCGAACGTGGAAATAATGTCTTCCGCGTAGGGGATGTCAAACAATCCATTTATGGATTCCGTCAAGCTCGTCCAGAAATTATGAAGAGTCATATGAAAGCAAAAGAGGATACCTTGATCATTATGGATCAGAATTTTCGTTCCAATGCCAATATCATTGCTTTCAATAATGATTTTTATGAAAAGATCATGAATGGGCCGTTACTAGGCAATCAATTTGAACAGGCAGATATTGCGCATCCTGGCGCATCTTATCAAGTGGAAAACACCCAATATCCGATTCGTTTTCTATATACCACAAACGAAGAAGATAGTGAAAATAAACAGGCTTATACACAAAATCGATTGGATATCTTGGCCCACGATATTTTAAAACAGCACGAAAAAGGACGTCCTTATCGCGATATTTGTATCCTTACACGTGATAATGATCCACAAGAAGAAATCAAAAATGTGTTGGAAACCTATGATATTCCGGTTTATACCAATTTAAAATCGGGTTTCTATCAGGTGGCTGCCATTCAAATTGTGCTTGCGACCTTATCCGCTATCTATGATCCGATGGACGATATTTCCTTGACAGCTTCTTTATTGAGTCCCATTGGCTGTGTGACTTGTGAACAATTGGCAACAAGTTGCCATGATAAAGGTAGAAATGAAAGTATCTTTCTACATATCAAAGATCAAGCCTTTATGCAGGATTGGTTGTCATTATATACACAATCGCATGATACCCCAACGGAATGGCTACAAGCTATTTATCAATTTCATGATTTCTATATGAAACATACAACCTCGTTAGAAAAGACCAATTTAGATGCATTATTAGAAAAGTCTTGTGAATTTGAAACGCTTTCGACCTTTATCGAATCCATCCAAAAAGATCAAAAAAACGATCGTGTAGGACCAGCTAGTGCGTTTTCCAAACAAGATGATGTCGTCCAGATCAAGACCATGCATGCATCCAAAGGACTTCAATTTCCGGTCGTTTATATTTTGTCCAAACATGGTTCGAATCATTCAATCAGTCCTGCTTTTTTGATGGATGCCGATTTGGGTGTGGCATGTTTTGGTCAAGATGGCCAGACCAAAAAAGTGACAAGATCCTATCTGGCCATAAAAACGAAACAAAAACAAGAATCTCTTCAAGAAGAAATGCGTGTTTTCTATGTTGCGACCACCCGCGCCCAACAAGAATTGATTTTTGTCGATCACATCAAAGAGACAACCTCCTTTTCGGGACCGCTCACAAGTAGTGTCCTGCTTCAAGATCAGAGTTATACAGGATGGCTATTCCATACCTATTTTGAAGATGTCCATTCACCAATTGTCTTTACCAAGTGCAATTTATGGGTCCGTCCAGAAAAAAAAGATCCTGTCTCCCGACCAAGAACATGGAAAACATATACGAAGTCTTCTACGCCTATTCAAAGTCGTACGGCTTCACAAACCAAACGCGTATTGGCTTGGCAACCCCTGGAATTGGTTCCGAAACAAAATACCCTACGTGGTACGTTATTTCATGAGATCATGCAGTGTCCATTTCCTTATCAAACTAAGGATATGGTTCAAGTTGCCAAAAAGTATGGATATACTTTATCGCCTACGGATATCCAACAACTACAAACGATCAATGCGAACAAGCTCTATCAACAATGGATGCAAAAAAAACATGAGTTTGAATGCAGCTATATCGTCAAAGATAACAACCAGATCATCAATGGTTTCATGGACTTGGTCGTATGGGAAGAAGATCAATTGATCATTGTGGATTATAAGACCGATACAGCTACGGCTGACGAATTAATTGAAAAATACCACAAACAATTGGAAACCTATAAAAAAGCGATGACGATCCTTGATCCTTCTAAACCCATCCAAACGTATATTTATTCGTTTCATTTAGGGAGAATGCTTCCAATCTAATTTGCGTAAAGATTCCCTTTATAATACAATATACCGGTATAAAGGAGAGAAATTTATGAAAAAACTTTTCAAATTGAGTGAAAAGAATACGAATGTCAAAACTGAGATTCTTGCTGGTCTAACGACTTTCTTGGCAATGGCATATATTCTTGGGGTCAATCCGGCTATCTTGCATGATGCAGGCATGGATATCAATGCGGTCTTCTTAGCAACGGCTCTTGCTTCTGGTATCACAACCTTGATCATGGGTTTATTGGCAAACTATCCTGTTGCGTTATCGGCTGGTATGGGTGTCAATGCCTTATTTGCGTATACGATTTGTGGTGCTATGGGATATTCATGGCAAGCGGCTTTAGCAGCTGTCTTGATTTCTGGTGTGATCTTCCTTGTGATTTCGGTTACAGGAATTCGTAAAAAGATCATTGATGCCATTCCCATGCAGTTAAAATTTGCGATTGGTGCTGGTATTGGTTTCTTTGTGGCCTTTGTTGGTTTAAAAAATGCTGGTATCATCGTAGCCAATCAATCAACTTATGTAGCTTTAGGCAACTTTAGTGAACCAACCGTCCTATTAGCTTTATTTGGTATCATCATCACTATTGCGCTTGTTGCCAAAAAAGTACCAGCCGGTGTTTTTGTGGGTATGGTCATTACCGCTATTATTGGCATCATCTTAGGTGCCATGGGTATTAAAGGGATGCCATCTTTACCGGATCATGCTTTTACTACAACTTTTGAAATGAGTACATTCGGGGCTTGTTTTAGTGGTTTTGGAGAATTATTCAAAAATCCATTATCGGCTTTTGTGATCATCTTCTCCTTCTTATTTGTGGATTTCTTTGATACTGCTGGAACCTTGATTTCCGTCGGAAACGAAGTAGGTCTAGTGACTCCAGATGGTGAATTGATTGATGCCGAAAAAGCTTTGTTTACCGATGCATTTGGTACTTGTTTAGGTGCCGTTTTTGGTACTTCGACGATCACAAGTTTTGTGGAATCGACTTCTGGTGTTGGTGTTGGTGGTCGTACGGGACTTACAGCTTGTACCACAGGAGTACTATTCTTATTATCTATCTTTATTTCCCCCATTATCTTAAGTGCTGTCACCAATGCGGTCACTGCACCCGCTTTGGTTGTCGTTGGTATCTTGATGGCAAGTCAATTAGGTGGTATCGATTGGGATAACATCATCTTTACTTGTGCTGGATTTATCACGATTCTGTTTATGATCTTATCGTATTCGATTTCCAACGGTATTGCGATGGGATTCATTTCTTATACCGTGGCTATGGTTGCATGTGGTAAGGCCAAAGAAGTTCATCCAACCGTTTGGGTATTATTAGTAATCTTTGTCATCTATTTTGCCACACCAAACTTTATGTAAAAGAAACGGCTTGGAAAATTTCCAAGCCGCTTTTTTTATGCACTTTCTTCCGATAAATCTACTTTTTTCTCATTTAAATATTGATCCATAAAAGCTCCCTTGATGGATTCCACACCCATTTTATGGTCATACCAATGGGCCAACAACTTTACGGCTTCTTCTAAAGATACCGTTGAGGTATTGATCATCAAATCATAATTGGCCGGTTGTCCCCATTTTTGATTGGTATAAAATTCATAAAATCCAGATCGCTTTTGATCTTGCAGATCCACAAATTTATCCACTTTCTTAAAAGGAACGCCATAGGCATTCATGGCCACTTTGATTCGGGTATCCCGATCACTGTAACAGAAGACACGAATCACATTGGGATGGTCTCTTAAAATATAATCCGCACATCGACCAACAATAACGGCTGATTCTCTTTGTGCAATGCCTTGGATCAATTCACAAGATTTTTCATACAATTCCGAATTGACCGAAATTTCTGCCATGGTCGATAATGTAAATGTACGTTTGGATAGACGAAAGAATCCTGCATCATTCAAATTGTTCTCTTCAAAAAAGGAAGGATCGATCTTCATATCGTTCGCAATTTGTGCCATCAATTCTTTATTGTAGTATCCAATATCTAGATATTCAGCTAATACGCGTCCGATTTCTCGACCATTGGTTCCAAATTGTCGAGAAATGGTGATCATTACATGTTTATCATTCATATTCTTATTTTATAATTCATGTATGATATAATTCAACCATGAAAAACATCATATTTTTAGATTTAGATGCCACTTTATGGCTCAATGAACAAATTCCCCTTTCTGCATCGAGTGCTATTTTTCAAGCCAAACACAATGGCCATAAGATTTTTGTGAATACCGGTCGTACCAAAGGCGAAGCTATTGTACCCTTATTGCCATTAAAATTAGATGGCTATTGTTTCTCGGCCGGCAGTGAAATCTATATTGGCGACAAAACCTTGATCTTTGATCCCTTACAACCAAAAGATGCGAAGTCGATGACACAATTTTTATTGAATCATCATGTGGGTGTATCTTTGGAAGGTTCGGAAAAAACCTATTTGGATGCCATCAATAAGGCAATTTTTTTACAACGGATCCAAGTTCATCCACAAGCACAAGCCATCCAACGTTTTTTAGCCATGCCAAGCATCGACCAAGTTCGTGAAGAAGATTATGCTCAATTCACAAAATTGTATCTATGCAACCCTCATGCAGTAAGTGTATCCATCATTCAACAAGCGCTCACCCCCAATTGTGAATTAACGATGTTTGGTCTCGATACGGGCGAGATCACCAATATTCATCACAATAAAGGAACGGCTATTCAGGATGTCAAAAACTATTACGGAAATGCCTATCGAACGATTGCGTTTGGTGATAGTGAAAATGATCTAACCATGTTTGAAGCAGCAGATATAGCCATTGCGATGGGCAATGCCAAACCAGAAATCCAAAAAAAAGCAGACTATGTCACAAAAGATATTCGTAAACATGGTCTGTATCATGCATTTAAATATTTTGATTTGATATAATTATGCTTGTTCTGCTTGTACATCCGCATATTTTCTGCGCGATGGATCCAGATTATCCACATAATAGCGAACGGTCAATGTACCCGCAATTTTTGTACGTATCTTTGGTTCAACAATGAAACTATCGCCTTCTAACATGGCATCTAACATCGCTTTGCAGCAAGGTGTCAAATTTTTTACCTTTGGTTCACTTTCATCGTTGAACTCTTTGGCATTAATTTCAATATATAGCCACATTTTATCGTGTGCTTCTTGTTTCATTTCTTGTAGTCGTTGGGCATATTGCTCTTGCGTCCACTTTGTCTTCTTTGTTGCCATACTTCACATTCCTTTCTTATGTTATATCTTAGTCAAACATTTAAGAAATTTCAAGTTTTTACCAAGCTAAGACTTCAATTCCATGATCGGTGACCAACAAGGTGTTTTCCCATTGTGCACTTAATTTGCCATCGCTTGTATAAGCCGTCCAGCCATTTTTCTTATCTACAAACAAGGTGGCTTTTCCTTGGTTGATCATTGGCTCAATCGTAAAGACCATACCTGGTGCTAAGACCATACCGGTATTTTTGATGCCAAAATGGGTAATATATGGATCTTCATGAAAGCCATTTCCCACGCCATGTCCGCAGAATTCGCGTACAACGGTATAGCCATTTTTATGGGCGTGTTCTTGAATGGCCGCGCCAATATCACCAACATGTCCCCAAGGTCGAACGGCGGCCTTTCCAACTTCTAAACATTCTTTGGTGACTTCCACCAAGCGTTTGGCTTCATCTGAAACCTTACCGACCATATACATACGGGAAGCATCGGCATAATGATCATGGAAAATGGTCGTACAATCCACATTCACGATATCCCCTTCTTTTAAAACGACTTTATCACTTGGGATACCATGACAAATTTCATTATTCACCGAGGTACAAACGCTATTGGGGAAACCTTCATAGCCAAGATCCGCAGGAATGCCTCCATGCTGCGTCGTATAATCATACACAAATTGATCGATTTCTAATGTTGTGATACCTGGTTGAATGCGTTGTTCTAATTCATCCAAAATGCCATTGTTGATCACAGCGGCTTTTTTGATCCAATGGATGTCTTCGGCATTTTTGATCAATCGATGTTCGGGGACAATTTGTCCTTGTAGACGTAATACATTGATGGTATCGTCCCATTTTTCATGACAGTTCTTATATTTTTTATGAGATCCACACCAACAAGGTGCATTTTTATTCATTTTCATATCATCGCTTCTTTCTATCTTTCAATTGTAAACATACGATCTTTTTGGCTCATATCTTTATGAATCGTGATTTTTGCATCCGGAAAATATTCTCTTGCCAAGGCCGATAAGGCTGGGCCTTGATTCCATCCCATCTCAAAAGCTAAAAAAGCATGTTCCTTTAATACTTGATGGGCTTTTTCAAATACATCGCGATAAAATTTTAAGCCATCTTCCCCACCAAATAAGGCAACGTGTGGTTCATAGTTGATAACACTTTTTTCCATTTTTTCTTCATTGGGAATATATGGTGGATTACAAACCAAGATATCACAGGATAGATTTCGTTCAATAAAGGGATCTAACATATTGCCACAAATAAAGTTCACATGTGCCCCTAAGGTATCGTTATTTTCTTTTGCGACAACCAATGCCTTTTTGGAAATATCCGATGCGATCACATTCATCTTGGGTTCTTCTAAGTTTAATGTGATGCCAATCGCACCCGATCCGGTTGCGACATCGAATACTTGGACCTGCTCTTGATCGCCAAAATGCGTATCAAAGAGTTGGAGCACAAGAGCGACCAATTCTTCCGTTTCAGGTCGTGGAATCAATACATCTTCATTGACTTTAAAGTTATAGCCATAAAAACATTCATAGCCAAGGACATAGCTTAATGGTTCGCCTTGTTCCATCAAATGAATACCTTCCAAATAATCGGTTTGGATCTCTTCAGGAATTTCTTCATCCATCTGACTATATAAGTCAATATGTGCATTTTGACACAACTCGAGCATATAAAGCATGGCGGCTTGCTCCCCTTGCCCCGCTTTATATAAGCGTTCTTTTCCTTCATGGATCAAAGAATGAAATGTCATTCGCCTTTTTCTCCTGCTATTTTTGCTTGTTGATCAGCTGCTGCTAAAGCTTGCATCAAATCTTCTAAACGACCATCCATGATACGATCCAATTGATTGACGGTATAACCAATGCGATGATCGGTCACTCGATTTTGTGGATAGTTATAAGTACGAATTTTTTCTGCTCGATCTCCCGTACCAATTTTTGACATACGAACCTTATCGTTCTTTTCTTCGAGTTCGCGTTGATGCGCTTCGTATACACGAGCACGAATGGTCATCAATGCGGTAGCACGGTTTTCATGTTGGGATCGTCCATCTTGACATTTCACAACGATACCTGTTGGTTTATGAAGGATACGAACGGCTGAATCCGTCTTATTGATGTGCTGACCACCAGCCCCACTCGATCGCATCGTATCGATTTCGAGATCGTTCATATCGATTTCGAAGTCTTCTTCTTCAATTTCTGGCATACATAAAACCGTGGCTGTCGATGTATGAATACGTCCTTGAGATTCGGTCTTTGGGACACGTTGAACCCGATGACTACCACTTTCAAACTTTAAGGTTCCATAGGCACCATCCCCATTGACTTTAAAAGAGATCAAACTATAGCCACCTGCTTCACTGGGTTCCGATTCAATGACTTCGGTACGCCATCCTTTTTGTTCACAATATTTGACATACATACGATACAAGTCACCCGCAAAGATGTTTCCTTCATCGCCACCGGCAGCACCACGAATTTCGATGATACAGTTATGCGAATCATTCGGATCTTTTGGCACTAATAATTTTTCCAATTGATCCAAGTACTCTTGGATTTTTGGTTCTAATTCTTCTACTTCCATTTGTGCCATTTCGCGAATTTCTTTATCGTCTTCTTTCGCTAATTCTTTGGCTTCAGCCAAATCTTCTTTGGTTTTCTTATATTCTTGATATGTTTCCACAATAGGCGTCAATTCACGTTGTTCACGGCCTAGCTTTGCCATTGTCTTTCGATCAGAGACAATTTTATTGTCCATCATCATTTCATTGATTTCGTTATAACGCTTTACCATACCGTCTAAACGGTCTTCCATTTTTGCCATATGATTCATCCTCTCAACCCTAATAATATATCATGATTGCCCTATAAATGACACTCTTATTCATTTTTGATAAAATATATATATGCGAAAAATACAACGTTCTCAAATCATTTTGGTCCTTTGTTTTGCGATAATGGTAGGGATCTTTCTCGGTTTCAAATTCACCGAGTCAGGTACCTATCAGTTGGTTTCTTATCAAAATGGCAACCTTCAAATCCAAGATACGTATCATCATTTTTGGTTAGCGAAAAATGCTTTGGCCACGAGTAATGACAGAAACTTGTGCATCATGGATGAACAAGGAAATATCCTTGCGTTAAAAGAGGGATTGGTCAATCTTCATACCAAGGCCATCACGGAAAATACATCGTACACGATCGATGGTACCGATGAAAAGGGATATATCAATGGACAATATGGTGCCGATGCCCTTTATTTAGGAGCCAATTCAGATGGTTCAAAGATCTTATGTATGATCAGTGGTGTGCGTGCTTGGTTTGATCGTAAAGATGTGGTCTTATATCCCTATTCCAATCAAGTGCATGGCTCATATTATACGATCCAAGGCAATTCACTCCATCATACCATTTCTTTAAGCGTGACCGATTCCCAATCGGTTACGTATGCGATTGGTCCAAAACCTGATGGGCTCCAAGAAAATACCATGTATTATTCCTATGATGGACATTGGTTTTATGATTCCTTTGATGAATTGTCCGACGATATGCAGCTGGAAAGCCATGATCATGCCATCAATACAAAAGCATACTACAACCCTTACCAATTTATGCCCCATCGATCGATGACTTCTTTATCGGCTACTGATTTTAATGCTTTTTTAGAAAAAAAACAACGGACCCACTCCTTGTTGTATGATCAAGGTGAAACATTTTTATCCGCACAAAAGAAATATGGAATCAATGCAGCAATGGTTTTTGCCCTGGCTTGTAATGAAAGTGCATATGGTCAAAGTGCCATTGCCAAATCAACCAATAATTTGTTTGGTCATGCTGCCTATGATTCGAATCCCAATGCTGCAACCACCTATGCAAGTATTGCCGATTGTATTCAAGTCCATGATGTTGATTTTATCCAAAAGGGATATGCCAATCCAAAAGATTCTCGTTATCATGGTTCTTGGTTTGGGGATAAGAGCACGGGGATCAATGTGCAATATGCGTCCGATCCATATTGGGGAGAAAAAGCTGCTTCGATTTATTATCAACTCGAACCGAACATCAAAAACAAGCCATCCACTTGGATCTGTACCCAAGACATTTCCGTATATGATAAGCCTAATGGACATGTTTTATATACCTATTCCAAGAAAACGATCATGAGTGTCATTATCAAAAAACAAGCGCATGGATGGACCCAAATTGCTTCGGAAGTGCCCATTAAAAATGGGGCGATCAATATAAATGGTACCTATCAAAACGATAGCGCCTATATAGAAGGAGATTAATATGTATACAGATAGTCATTGCCATATTACTTGTGATGATTTATATGAAAGAATCGATGAAGTATTGGAAAATATGAAAGACGTATCCAGAGCCATGATCATGTGTACTTCAGAAGAAGAGTTCTTACGTGCTTTGCCTATAAAGGCGCAACATAAAAAATTTAAAATTGCTTGGGGATGGTTTTGCGATGATGCGAAAGACATCACAGAGCTTCATTTTCAAAAACTGGAACAAGCTATTTCCAATCATCAAATCGATTGTGTTGGTGAAATTGGTCTGGATTATCATTGGGATACCTCTTTTATTGAGGATCAAAAGCGAATCTTTATTCGTCAGATTCAGATAGCAAATGATGCGCACTTGCCGATTTCGATCCATATGCGTGATGCTACCAAAGATTGTTTAGACATTTTACGCACCTATGCCCAAACAAAGATCATTTTTCATTGTTTTTCTGGTTCGGTGGAAACGATGAAGGAATGCTTACAAATGAATAGTTTTATTTCTTTAGGAGGGCCGGTGACCTTTAAGAATGCCAAGAAAGCGAAAAAAGTAGCGATAGCTTGTCCTTTGGATCGTTTATTAAGTGAAACGGATTGTCCATATATGTGTCCCGAACCGTTTCGTGGTCGCCAAAATGAACCTATGTATGTCAAATATGTAGAAAAAAAGATCGGTGAATTGAAACAACTCGATGAAGACATTGTTTGTTCACAGATCCAAAAAAATTTTGATTCTTTATTTTAAAGTGGCATACGCATCAGGTTTATTCCCAACAATGATCCTATCTTCACTGATCACGATGGGACGTTTGACCAACATACCATCACTGGCCAATAATTCAATCAATTGATCATCACTATAGGTTTTTCTTTTCGTTTTGACATCCAACTGACGATAGAGTTGGCCACTTGTATTGAATAGTTGTTTCAGGCTCACTCCACGATCGATCCAACTCTTGATCTCATCAACGGTTGGATTTTCTTTTGTGATGTCGCGATATTGCGCGTGGATGCCTAGTTCTTCTAAGGTCTGATAGGCTTTTTTACAAGTTGAACACTTTGGATAGCCAATAAAAGTAATCTTAGTCATGCATGAAAGGCTTATTCAAAGCATCGGACAGTGACGTGTTATTTTCTACCGCACTGACTAAGCGAGCTAATAATGGAGCAACGGATAAAACTTTCATTTCTGGGAATGCTTTTTGGTGTTCTGTTTGATCAATGGTATTGGTACATACAAACTCTTCCAGTCCAGTTGCACGCAAACGTTCGACAGCCGGTCCAGATAAGATGGCATGGGAACAAGTCACAAAGACTTTGGTTGCCCCGTGATCTTTTAACATTTGGACACCTGAAGCAATGGTTCCACCTGTATCGACCATATCATCAATGATGATCGCAACCTTGCCTTTTACATCACCAATTAAATTCATGGCAACAGCCACATTTGGTTTGGGACGACGTTTATCAATAATTGCGATTGGCGCATGAAGAACTTCAGCTAATTTACGAGCACGTACAGCACCGCCATGATCCGGTGATACCACAACTAGATCACTCAGATCTTTTCGTGATTCAAAATATTCACCAATCAATCGATTCGCAGCAATATCATCGGCTGGAATATCAAAGAAACCTTGAATTTGTGTAGCATGGAGATCAATCGTAACCACACGATCTGCACCGGCACGTTCCAATAAGGATGCAACCAATTTGGCACTGATTGGTTGACGAGGTGCTGCTTTACGATCTTGTCGTGCATATCCGTAATATGGAATGATGGCATTGATCGTTTTCGCACTGGCACGTTTACAAGCATCGATCGCAATCAATAATTCCATTAAGTTATCATTGACTGGATCATTAGTACTTTGAACAAGATAAACGTGTTTTCCACGAATGGATTCTTTTGGTGTCACTAAAATTTCTTTATCAGCAAAATGATTGATACTAATATTTCCAAGTGGTAAGTTTAATTCCTGACAAATTTCTGAAGCTAATTGTTTGCTTGATGATAATGCGAATACAACTGTGTTTTCCATGAATGTTTCCTTCCTATTTTTCTTGTCCCTTTGTGATGTGTTCATTCTCAAATCGTCCAAAACTATGTAATCGACAATCCTGATCAACTTGACAATTGGTGATCGTTGTCATAGGGCCAATTTTGGCATTTTGATCAATTTGTGAAGAGGTAATGATACTGGTATCGACAGTTACACCATCTTGGATCGTTGTATCAACGATTCGTGAATGGGAACGAATAAGGACATGATTTCCAATTGTTGTCTGTCCCGTAATTTCTACATCTGGATAGATGATCACATCGTGACCTATCTTTACATCTTTACCTATCATTGTACGTTTTGGGTCAATGATCTGTACACCCTGAGCCAACCAATATGAATTGATATGATTGGTCATCCACGTATAGGCACGATACAATTCCTTGCAGTCGTTGATACCCATCACTTCTTCACGATTTTCAATGACCAACCCATTCACTGTTTTTCCTTGATGGGATAAGATCGATATCAAATCGGTCAAATAATATTCATGTTGTGCATTGTTTGGCTTTAATTGATCTAAGGAAGCAAATAAATCTTGGTTTTTAAAACAATAAATCCCAGCATTGATTTCTTTGATCTTCAATTGTTCCGAATCGCAATCCTTTGCTTCAACGATACCAATCACATGATTGGATCGATCACGTACAATTCGACCATAAGCACCTGCATCTTCTAAGACTGCGGTACATAAAGTAGCCGAAGCCGTTTCATTGGCTTGGAACAATTTTTCCAATGTTTCCGGTTGGATACATGGTCCATCTCCATTGATGATGATCGTATCGCCTGTTTCATTCGCTAATTGCTGACATTGCATGACGGCATGTCCAGTTCCTAATTGAGGTTCTTGTAAAGCAAATTCCACATCGTTGAAAGCCGCTTCAATCGTTTGTGCTTGATAGCCTACCACCACCACAATTCGTTTTACCTGAACGGCACGTAATGCATCAATAATATAGGCTAGCATCGGTCGATCGATAATGGAATGCATCACCTTCGATTGGGATGATCTCATTCGTGTTCCTTTGCCAGCTGCCAATATAATGGCATTGCGCATATCCTTACCACCTAACTTTCATACATCATACATTCTATACAATAATCGTCATTCAAGCAAATTAAAAAAGACTAGCCTTTCTAAGAAAGACTTAGTCTAGTGCATTTAATTGTTGCTGCAAAGCACTGATTTGTGAATTTAAAGAATCCACGGTCGCTTGAGCCGTTGCTTGATTACTTTGATACGTTGCCAAATCATTTTGTAGACTTGTATATTGTGTTTGTAGATCGGTATATTCACTTGAAGTCTGTGCATCACTGAGTTTCTTTTGTGCTTCCGTTAATTGTGTTTCTAAAGAAGAGGTATCTTCCCCTTCCCCGGCATTGGCAATTTCTTGTTGCAGATTGGTCACTTCGGTTTGATATTGTTTGATCTTGGCTTGATACGAACTGATTTTCGTTTGAACATCACTCATATCCGATTGCGTATCTTTTATTTTTGATGTCGCATCATCCAGATCCGATTGAGCTTGGCTCAATTGCGATTGTAACTGTGAAATTTGAGAACGCAATTTTGCTTTTTGTTCCGCTGATTTCACATTGTTATTTTTCGAACTACTCTTTTTCTTTGCTTTCGCCGATTTCAACAAAGTATTAAAATCTTTTCCCGTTGCTTTTTCCAAAATACCATCAATCGTTTTCTTTTCGGAACTGGTCAATTTATCATAGATATTTTCATAAGTTGTGATATCTAATTTTTCACTACTACTTAGATCACCATATCCTTTGACCCAATTCAATAATCTTTGATATCCCGACGTATGCGTTTGCGTTTGTTCTGAAGTTTGTTGAAGTAAACCAAAAATCGAACCCGTAGTCGCTAAATTGACACAACCAACAATGACCAAAACACCAACCAAAGCCGCAATGATCCCAATGATCTTCTTATCTTGTTTTTTATGATTGATTGCCTTTTTTGGTTTTTTATTCGATGTTACGACTTTTCTTTCTAATTTTAGACCCGACGTATTTTGAGCCGTTTGTTGACGCATGATCGTTTGGATCTTTTGATCATCAATGACGACCGTATCATTCGTTTCTGGTTTTACTTGTTCAATTTTTTCCGGATCAAAAACAGTTGTTTTCCCACCAGCAGATGTCGGTTGAATGACTTTTGTTTCCGCTAAATGACGACTGTCCGTTTCCCCTTTTTGGACATGTACTGGCGGTATGACGACTGTATCTGCTGTAGATTCCATCTTTTTTGGTTTTTCATTGATTTCCTCTTGTTGGCTACGTTCTACACGAGAAATCTTGTCTTTCTTTGCTTTAAATGCATGCATTTTCCGCTCTAACGTATCATCATTTTCAATGGAATCCAACAAATCGGAAATTTCATCACGTCTTGTCATGCTTGTCTCCCCTTTTTACCAAGTATTTTACCAAATCCAAGGTGCATTTGCCACCTCGTTTGGTTGTTGTGAAGCCATCCATAAAGGATGTGCCGATATTATAAACACTTTAGAAGTCGAAAGTAAAGTGCAAGCTTTAGATAATGTGGCTCCTGTTGTGCAAACATCATCTACCAACAAAATCGGTTTATTGGGCATCCAGTAACAACTTTTTAATTGTAGGACATCTTGAATCTCTTGTCGTTTTGCTTTGGGTTGATTGGATTGTTTGATGTTGGCCGTTTTATACAAGGGAGAATATACATCTATGCTCGTATTTCGAAACACTTCCAAAATGGGTTCAAAACCACGATTCAGCCGTTTTTGTTCACTGCTTGGCATCGCACATACACAATAAGATCGTAAATCCACATCTTCATCCGCTAAAAAAAGGGAGGCTAAGACAATATCTTTTTGTTCTTTCAATTGAAACCATAATCGCTCTAAAAAATCCGTATAGACATACAATACGTACCAATGGATGCCATCGATCTTATATACTTTCTTTACTTTCTGCATCGCTTGCGCACAACTTTGACATAGACATGGAATATCCATAAATTGCCGATTCAATTCGATGGGTCTTTGACAGACTTGGCAAACTGGTTCATCTGGGATAGTTGTTTGATACATTCTTTGATAGATTTGGTTGAAGATCGACATAAACAAAGTCCCTTTCCGGTAGGATCTTGAAAACTGCGGCCTACTCGTCCAAAGATTTGGATCAGACTTGCACTCGTAAAGACAATATGATCTGCACGATACACAATAACTTGTACACGGGGTACAGTAATCCCTCGTTCTAATAGCGTGGTGCAAATCAAAACTTGAAATTTTCCTTCCCGAAAAGCCTGCATGATTTCATCTTTATCCGTTTTTGACGAATACACATAGGAACAAGAGAAGATAGGAGATAGAAAGAGATAAAAGAAAAAGGCAATTTGTTTGGTGGGTACAAATAATAAAATTTGTTTTGGTTGCCATTTGAAACAATAATACACCACAAGGATCCATTGGATCCCTATCGGTCTTTCTATGACCTTTGGTATGATCAATGGATGTTTATGCGGACGCTCAAACAAAGTGATCTGTTCCATTTTATGCATGGCGATTTGTTTTAAGCTCTTTTCATCGGGGGTTGCACTCAATAAAAGCTTTTGTCCTTTACACGCACCATCTGCGATGGCTTCTAAAACGGCATTGCCAACATAAGGAAAAGCATCCACTTCATCCATGATCAATAGATCAAAGGCTTGATAATAGCGATAGAGTTGATGCATCGTACAAACAATGATGTCTCCATCGGTAATGGTTGTATATCCTTGGCAAACCGCAATCACATGAAGATTGGCAAAAGCTTCTTCCAAACGCTGTCGAATTTCCAATACAACTTGCCTTCGACTGATCGCAAAACCTACCTTTTTCCCACAAGATAAATAATAACGAATCGATTCAAACGTAATTTCGGTTTTACCTGCACCTGTTGCCGCATAAAGAAATACATCTTTTCCAGCACATAAATAAGTCAATACTTGCGAGGATGCTTTTTTTTGAGCCGGTGTCAGTTCATATTTCAAATGATACGTACCGGTATAGAAAAAAGTATGTAACGTAACAGGGGCAAGGGGCGTATCTGCTTCTAAACGCGAAAAGGCAATACATTTTCGACAATAGTACACCCCATGATCGAGTACAAAATATTTTGGATCTGTATTTTTACATCGGTAACATTTCATATACTCTAATACGAAAAGGCACAAAAAAAGGTCAATTTTCATTGACCTTTTGGGATAGGGGGGGTTCCACTATCTATTTTAAACCATATTTCTTATTAAATTTCTCGATACGTCCTTGGGCAGCCGCAAAACGTTGACGACCTGTATAGAATGGATGACAATTCGAGCAAGTATCTACTCGCAATACGTCTCCTTTGATCGTTGATCCCGTTTCAAATTCTGCACCACAAGATGTACATACACATTTAACCTTATGGTAATTTGGATGAATTCCTTTTTTCATGTTCGTTCCTCCTTCCGCCTTAAACCTCCTGCGTGTTTAAAGTAAGGCACGTTGATTATATCAATGCCCTATGAAAAATTCAAGCACAAATTCCTTGTTCGTTGTATACTGAATCCATGAATAAAGTATTCGGTCATTTAAGAACGATCAATCGACATAAGATCAAGGTCACTCAACTTTGTTTTCGATGTCATCTCTATAAACAAGGTATTCTACATGATTTAAGCAAATATTCGTACATTGAACTCAAAACAGGCTTTCATTATTATCAAGGATTTCGTTCGCCCATCGATGCTGAAAAAGAAGAAAAAGGGTATTCTTTAGGTTGGTTGCATCACAAGGGGCGCAATAAACATCATTGGGAATATTGGATCGATGTCGGTGCAAATGGTCTCTATGCTTGTAAGATGCCAGAAAATTATGTAGTGGAGATGTTTTGTGATCGGGTAGCCGCCAGTATGATCTATCAAGGTAATGCCTATACGGATCGTAGTGCCCTAGACTACTATATCCAAGGTCGAAACCGCATCTTGATCCATGAAGAAACAGATCGTTTGATCATTCATTTATTGACCTATCTTGCCGATCATGGATTGGATGCAACCATTGCTTATATTGTTGCGCATAAGAAAAGCGGATTCAAATTTGATATTTGATCCGCTTCTTTTTTTATTCTACCGTGACCGATTTCGCAAGGTTACGTGGTTTATCGACATCGCGGCCTTTTTCAACCGCTGCATAATAGGCAAATAACTGCAATAAGATCGTGACTGGAATGACGGCCAACAATGGATGTACATCCGGAATACGAATGACATATTTAAATTTTGGTGCTGGCTGATCCTTCGTTGTGATCAAGATCACATTGGCACCACGAGCCATGGTCTCTTCGATATTAGAAATCGTTTTAGCGGCTACTTCTGGTTGGGTTGCCATCGCAATCACAACGGTATCTTTTTCAATCAAGGCAATGGCACCATGCTTCAATTCGCCGGCAAAGTAAGCATCGGCATGGACATAAGAGACTTCTTTTAATTTTAATGCTCCTTCCAATACACTGACATAATCCAATTGACGACCAATAAAGTATGCATCTTCCTGATTTTTTAAGAAAGCCGCATATTGTTTCATCAATTCATGTTTATCCAACATTTCACTGACCACTTC
Source organism: Absicoccus sp. (assembly GCF_034090965.1). Taxonomy (NCBI): domain Bacteria; kingdom Bacillati; phylum Bacillota; class Erysipelotrichia; order Erysipelotrichales; family Erysipelotrichaceae; genus Absicoccus; species Absicoccus sp. Next base: position 34,528 of record NZ_JAXDRQ010000001.1, read on the forward strand.
TGGCATTCGTTTTAAGCCTTCCAACAATTCTGCTTTACAATCTACCGTGGTATGACGTAATTCCGCCATTTTTAAGATCAATAAAGTAACCAATGCCAATTGCGTGGTAAACGCTTTTGTGGAAGCGACGGCAATTTCTGGTCCCGCACATGTATATAAAGTTACATCACTGGCCCGTGAAATAGACGAGCCCAATACATTGACGATGGAAATCGTTTGTGCCCCTTTTTCCTTGGACATCTTCAAAGCCGCTAAAGTATCTGCGGTTTCACCAGATTGGGAAATATATACACACAATGTCTTATCATCAATATGTGGATCGCTGTATCTAAATTCACTGGCAGCGACACAAATCGAAGGCACATCGATCCATTTTTGGAATAGCGAATTGGCATAGATACCTGCATGCCAAGCTGTACCACACGCAACAAAATATACTCGATTGATCTTTTCAAGATCTAATTTTTCTAAGTCTTCCAAATGAATTTTTTCTTTTTCAACACGTCCACGTAAAGTTTCACGAATAGCTTCTGGTTGTTCATAAATTTCTTTCAACATGAACGTATCGTATCCACCTTTTTGTGCGGCTTCAATATCATAAGGAATATGCGTCCATTTCGCATCCACCGATTCGCCTTCAAATGAATATACCGAAATATCGCTTGGTGTTAATTTGGCCATTTGACCATCTTCCAAAATTAAGACATCTTTTGTATATTCCAAGATGGCAGGAATATCCGAAGCTGCAAATGTACCATTTTCCGATTTTCCTAAAACCATTGGACTGGCAGTTTTGGCAACATAAACGGTATCTGGTTCATCCGTTGTTAAAATACAAATCGCAAAGCTTCCATCCAATTGATTGACCGTTTTCTTCATGGCTTCTAACATATTTCCATCATAGTAGTAATCCAATAAATGAACGATCACTTCACTATCGGTTTCGGATTGAAATTTATATCCTTTCGCTTTTAGATCCGCTTTGATTCCTTCATAATTTTCAATGATCCCATTATGAACGATCGAAATGGTATTGGCAGCATTGGTATGCGGATGTGAATTCAATTGCGATGGCACCCCATGCGTAGCCCAACGGGTATGGCCAATCCCTGTTGTCTGATGGAAAGAAGGTACATCCAACATACCTTCTAGATCTTTCAATCTTCCTTTGGCTTTTTTTGTGTATAGCCCCTGGTCATCCACTAAAGTAATACCAGCCGAATCATATCCACGATACTCTAACTTTTCCAAACCACTCAACAAAATAGGTAAAGCTGCATCTTTACCGGTAAAAGCTGTAATTCCACACATGTACAATATCCTCCTTATTATGTGTTGATCATGGAGGATACCCAAGGAATTTGTTCAAACGTCACCGCTTGGTTTTGTCCTTGTTTTTAGGTCGTATCAACCTCCAGGCCATCCGCCGAATCTTTCGATAAGCCTGGTCCTCGTCAACTAGATTTCTAGTCCTGGCGCTCTACTATTCTTTCTCCACGATATTCTCCATTATAATGATTTTTCATAAAAATTAAATACTTCTTATGAATTTCACAAAATATTCACATAAAAAAATACGGATATTGTGCTATCCGTATTACTTTTCGATCAATCCCAATTTATCTAATAAACGATTTAGATCATCTTCATCTTCATAATGAATCGATACACTATGCGAACTGATGGATACCGATGTCTGAAAATATTCCTCCAATTGTTTTTTAGCTTCTTTCACAAAAAGACTTGGCTCTTTTGGCTTTTCTACTTTCTTTCCATTGATAGATTTTACCAACTGTTCCACCTTGCGAACACTCATTCCTTGGGCAATGGCTTGACGTGCAACTTTACGCATCGTATCTTCATCTTTTAATCCCAATAAAGCACGCACATGCCCCATGCTTAATTGTTTGGCCACCACATAATTTTGTACATCTTCTGGTAGTTTTAATAAACGCAATGTATTGGTGATATGTTCACGTGATTTTCCGATACGATGCGCCAATTGTTCTTGGGTATAATTCAATCGTTTGATCAATTGATCATAGGCTTTTGCTTCTTCAATGATGTTCAGATCTTCACGTTGAACATTTTCAAGCAATGCGATTTCCATCATTTGTTGATCATCAAAATCAACCAAAATGGCTGGAATCGTTTCTAAACCAGCCATCTTTGAAGCACGCAAACGACGCTCACCCGTGACTAATTCATAGCCAGAAATGCTCTTTTTGACAAGAATGGGTGTAAACACGCCATGTTGTTGAATGGATTCACTCAATTCTTGTAGTGCCTCTTTATCAAAAACTTTACGAGGTTGATACGGATTGGGACGAATCTCATCAACCGATATCATCAATTGTTCTTGTCCTTCGTTATTGTTTTCAATATCATCCAAGATCTTTGTGACATTTTCTTGCCCAAACAAAGAATCCAAACCACGACCTAGACGACTGCTTTCTTTACTCAATGTGTTCACCTGCTTTCGTTTTGTTCAATCAATTCTTCCGTTAATTGTCTATATGCTTTGGCACCTGCACTACTATCATCATATTCAAAAATACTCAAACTTCGACTCGGTGCTTCTGATAATTTCACATTTCGAGGAATCGCAATCTGATAAACTTGCTTCATAAAATTTTTACGAACTTCTTGACTAACTTCTACGCTCAATCGTGTACGAACATCAAACATCGTCAATAAAATACCTTCAATTCGTAATTTCGGATTATAAGTTTTTTGAACCAAACGAATGGTCAAAAACAATTGTGTAACACCTTCCAATGCATAATATTCACATTGTACAGGAATCAATACACTATCCGCTACAGTCAATGCATTGGTTGTCAACAAGCCTAAACTTGGCGGACAATCAATAATGATATAATCATATTGATCACGAATGGCATCCAATTGTTTTTTTAATAAAGCTTCTTTTCCCTTTTCAATTTTATCCATCACCAATTCAGCCCCAGCTAAACTAATATGTGAAGGTAATATATCCAAATGCGGTTTTGTTTTATGAATGATGGCATCTTCAATGGGAATCTCTGACATCAATACTTGATAAATATCTTTATCGTATACATCATCGGGTCGTAACAAACCATGTGTAGCATTGGCTTGTGGATCCAGATCCACTAATAAAACATGTTTGTCACGATAGGACAAACCACTCGATAGATTGATCGCTGTTGTGGTCTTGCCAACACCACCCTTTTGATTGGCAATCGCAATAACTTTTCCCATACTTATTCTCCCAAAGGCTTCTTTTTAATTTGACCATACACTCTTGGATATTTTTTTGAGGTTGGTTTCATTTTTTCAAAATATAAATTCACATGATCAGCATCAGCAACATGGACAATTTTTTCATCTTTTAAGATCACATTCAGCGTTTCCATGGCCACTTTCGCATTGTTTACTTCGTATTCGGCATTCTTCCCTTTTAAAGCAACAAAAGATCCTGTCACCCGTAATAAAGGAATGCATAATTCCAATAAAATCGTTAATCGAGCCACAGCACGGGAAGTGACAATATCAAATTGAGCCCGATTTTTCTTTGCGAAATCTTCGGCTCTTTCGTTACAAATTTGAATATCCAATCCCAATTCTTGTTTCACCGTTTCTAAAAAGCGACACCGCTTTAAAAGTGGCTCAACCAATGTGACATGAAATTGGGGATAAACGATAGCGACCGGGATACCAGGAAAGCCAGCACCTGAACCCACATCACAAAGTGTTTCCCCCATTTCATTCGCAAAAGGAATCACACAATCATAAAAGTGTTTTTCCCAGATTTGATCTTCTTCATCAATCGCGGTCAAATTCATTTTTTGATTCCACTCTTGTAGTAAATGAAGATATTGCTCCAATTGATCCAATTGTTTGTTTGTGACATCAACGCCTTGTCGTTGACAGGCGGATTGAAATTCTACTCGATTCATCGTAAGCATTATATCATAATTATTATTATCCTTTAATTGACATTATTTTTGTCAATATTGTTTGTATTCGATGTATGTTAGAATAAGAGTATGAATGAAGAATTAGAAGAATTACTCAAATCTTGTTTAGACGACGATTATGAAGAAAAATCATTACCTTATCGTCAAACGATGACCTATTATCGTTGTGCACTACGAGAAGTAGAAACTAAATTTCGCGTCTTGGATGAACAATTTTCCATGTATTATGATCGAAATCCCATTGAAAATATCGAAACTCGTATCAAATCGCAAACCAGTATCGTAAAAAAGCTTAAAAATCGTGGTTTACCTCTTACCCTTGAATCAATGCAAGAAAATTTATTTGATATTGCGGGCATTCGTGTCATTGGATCTTTTGTGGATGATATCTATATGTTGGCTGAATTGCTACTTCAACAAGATGATGTGCATTTAATTGAAAGGAAAGACTATATTGCGCATCCCAAACCGAATGGCTATCGAAGCCTTCATTTGATCATTGAAACCCCTATTTTTTTGGCAAATGAAAAACGTTGGATCAAAGTAGAAGTTCAATTTCGTACCATTGCGATGGATCTTTGGGCAACGTTGGAACACAAACTACGTTATAAAAAAGATCTTTCCCCCGAACGATTGGAAGAAATGGCTACCGATTTGTATGATGCCGCTGAAATTTGTGCTCGATTGGATGAAAAGATGACAAAACTAAAGGCAAGTGAAAAAAGACATCCTATTTTGAAATAGGATGTCTTTTCATGATTGTATCAATCAACTCGATACATCGATTGGTATTGTTGCCATCGGTATAGGTCATACACATTTGTTGAAAGGATTGTTCCTTTTGATAATCATAAGAATCCAAGTGCTTTAATGCATCGACCAATTCGGATTCATTACGACAAACAGGTCCGGGATATTGTTCCAAAGTAATATTTAGACCAATTGTATCTTCATAAGATTCAATATCCGAAATATAACCAATAATAGGCTTATGCAACAAAGAATAATCTAAGATCACTGAAGAATAATCACTGATCAAACAATCCGATGCTTGCATCAATGTATATAAATCTTCCTCATTCGCATTGATAGCGGTCGTATCATCCACATGAATATTCCCTAACAAAGGATGAAACTTATAGACGATGCAACAATCTGGAAACATTTCTTGTACTTTTTTGATATCAAAAGAAACGACTTGAAAGCCATGAATGATATTGCCTCGAAATGTCGGGGCATACAAAATAATTTTTTTTCCTTTGCATTCTGGATGTTTGGAAAAGAAAGGGTCCGCTTTGGTTTGAAGCAATGTATCACAACGTGGCATCCCTGTCACATAGACTTGTTCGGGGCATACACCAAAACTTTTGGCATAGACTTCTTGCCAATAGGGTGCATTACAAATAACGGCATCATAATTTTGAATAGGATATTCTCTTGGAATTTCATTCCCAAATTTTTTTATAGCACCACAAGCATGCCATATCTGCAAAACTTGACATGTTTTTGGTTTATGCGTAGAAATCACGTAGTTATTATCATTTAATAAGATCAATGCACTTTTTTTGCATTCGACCAATTGTTTCAAACAATTAAAAAAGTAAGATGCTTTACTTTTTAAACTTTGGTCAAATTGAATCAAATTATAATGAATATCGTATTTTTGTTCTTTCTTTAATGCTTCATCCAACAATAAAAAATCACTTGTTAAATGGTCTTGTGTCAAGGAAATGAAAGTGATTCGATTGGATCGTGGATGTATCCAAAACGTCAATCCATTCACGATTTGAAGAGCCAAATTCAGAATTCGCTTTTGCAGACCCATAGACTATTCCTTTCCAAAAACGATATCGATCACTCTTTGTGAGGCGTGACCATCTTGCCAATTATTAAAGCGTTGATTAAATGCTTCTAAACGTTTGAAATCATATTGTCCTTTTTTAATATCTGCCAATAACTGTTCTTCGTCTTGAATGATATCTCCAGGCATGACTTCATAAATATCAAAATAGAAACCGCGTAATTCATCGGCATATTCTTCGAGATCAAACATATAGAAATACATGGGACGATTTAAATTGGCATAATCAAAGAAAACACTCGAATAATCGGTTACTAATATATCACTAATCACATAGAGGTCATTGATATCGGCATTCGCATCCACGTTATAAATGAATCCTTCCAAAGAAGCATCATTTTTAAATGTATTGATGATCAAATAATGCGGTTTAAAAAGAACTACATATTCATCGCCTAATACTTCTTTCCAACGATGAAAATCAGCTTTTAATGCAAAGGTATATCCCCTTGTATTATAGGAGTTATCACGCCATGTAGGCGCATACAACAATATCTTTTTATCGGTAGGAATATGAAACCGTTGTTTGATCTTTTGAATCTGTTCTGGTGTGATATTGGTCAAAAAATCATTTCGTGGATAGCCGGTTTTGATCAATCGTTCGGGATTGATACGAAAAGCGGTTTGAAAGACTTTATAACTAAATGCATTGGGCGCAATCATATAATTGTACTTTGCCACATCATCATCATACGTATCTGTCATTTGTTTCCGATTCATACCACTGCGATAAAAGGTCTGATTTTCAACTTCCACAATATCATGAGCTAACCGTTTTAAAGGAGTCCCATGCCATGTTTGTAGATAGACTTGTTCTGGTTTCTTTTGAATATGTTTCGGTAATTTACAATTCACGATCCAGTATTTGGCTTTACACATATAATAAAAATAATGTAAAGAATTGTACCGAATAGTCTTGGCATGTTCAATTTCCACGTTTGGTTTCTTCAATGCCCATACAAACGTATATCCATCAAAACGGGCTTGTTTACACATTTCTTGATGAATATATTTTGGATTATCCGTATAGCCACGTCCATGAAAGGCAATGAAAATGACGGTGT
>NZ_JAXDRQ010000002.1:0-5534 GCF_034090965.1 Absicoccus sp.
TTACTGGATGATTATCTGCCATGGTGCAGTGATATAAAGACAATATGTAAATAAACCCGTTATGATACAAATAACTGTTTGTTCACAACGGGTTTTGTTTATAACATCATAGACACTGATTTATCTGACGCTTACAAAGTAAGCATTTTATTATCAATATATCTGAAACTACAACTACAATCTCTAAATAATCAAACATATCAAAATATTGAAGTGTTGATCAATGATGATTGTCCTGAAGATCCATGTGATCCATCCATTTTTAAAACCTATTTAACTAAAGTTCCATTTAAGTTATTTCCTCAAGATAATCACAATTTAGGATATCATAAGTCTTTCGAAAAATTATTAAAAAATTCAGATGGTGAGTATATAGCATTTTGTGATCAAGATGATATTTGGTTTCCAAATAAAATTGAAAAAAGCATTTCTGTATTAGAAAAGGAAAATGCTTTATTGGTTGCGAGTGATCGACAAATTATTGATGAAAACAATAATATTGTTAAAGAGAGTGTTCGAAAAGAAAGTAAAAAAATTTGGGAAAGATGGCATACAGGTGATGATATTGCTAAGTACAATTTATTTACAACATTTGCAATAGGTATGGTCATCGTAATGAAAGGTGATTATGCAAGAAGTACAATACCTTTTTCAAGTTATACTGGACATGATAAGTGGGTTATTTCTTGTGCAGCAACAGATGGAAAAGTCGCGTTTATAGAAGAGCCATTAGTGCAATATAGAAGACATAGTAATAATGTGAGCGGAATACTTAAAGGAATAAATTGCAAACAAGATTACATGAGAAAAAGAGTTATACCTGATTCAGAGGCCATTAATGACTTTTTAACAAAGTACCCCAATTTTAAAGATAAACAAGAAGTATTGGCTTTCAATGATGCAAGGAAGAACCATTCAATAACTCAATTATTTCATTATAGGTATTTGTCACCTGATATCGCAGCTTTTGATATTATGATCTCATTAACACCAAGTTTTATGTTTCCCTTTCTCTTAAAAATTGCTAGGAAATATGGATAGTATAAATTGATCTGTAGGCATCAAACAGGCTATTGAAATTTATTGATAAATCGGGAGTGGGTGAATAATAATCATATGTTTAAATCTATTTATCAACTGGAAAAGCGATAAAGGGTGTAAATATACAACAATATACACATAATAATACTTATGCACAAAAATGGATTAAAAACAGTGCAATGGATATATTTTGGTATCTGAATTGAATGATTAATATGGCTTGGATCTAAATACTCAAAAAGTAGTAAATGGATCCAATATTCAAATATATGCATCGAATGATACGCTTGCACAGAGATGGACGTTTCAACCACTTGTCACTGATAGTTTAGGACAGATCAATAACTAACCTCCAATTATGGGTACTTCAATAACAACGGTTGAAAAAATGATGGTTCTTTTGAACCAAAAGAATGCTTCTTATGATAAATTTCCTATTTATAGAACTACTTTTGATAGCGTTTTTACAACGGGCGTAGTATCCACAATTCAGAATTTCTGCCAAATCTATTTTAATGAAGCAGTTGTTGAAGGTGTTCGAGTTGAAGTCGCCTTTGCACTAGCTATGTCAAAAAACATACTGGTTACGATTTGGTGGTGATGTATTGCCAAATCTATATAATTTTGCTGGATTAGGAGCCACTGGTAACGGGGTACACGGAAATGTATTTAAGAATGTCATGATCGGTATTCGTGCCCAAATTCAACATTTGAAGTGTTATGCATCCACAGAAACATTAAATAAGGCATTAGTAGACCAAAGATGGAGTGATGCTTTACGAGAGAAAGCAACTACTGTCGAATTTTTAGCATTCCAAATAATCCGAATGGAAAGGGATGGGCAAGTGATGTTAACTATGCCAATAAGATTCTATCCATCATGAATCGATTAGTATAATTTTATGAAGACAGGTAAAGTTATAGCTTGCTTGTCTTTTTACATTATGCTTGTTTAACCTATGCTATACTAATAACAAATACATTAGGAGGAATTCTTATGAAGTGTACACATTGTGGTCATGAATTAAATGGAACAGAAAAGTTTTGTCCCAATTGTGGACAACCAGTCGATATACAACTAGCCGAAACGATAGAAGCACACCCAAATATCCAATGGTATTTTGTCGAAAATAATGAATCCAAAGGGCCTTTTACGGAATCACAAATGAAAGAATTTTATGATTCGGGACGTATCAACGATTTGACCTATGTATGGCATGATGGACAATCTGATTGGGAGTCCCTAAAAGTTTCGGGTTTAGCTTTTGGTGAATCTCAGGAAACAAAAGTGGATGGATGGTATTTCATCGATCTTCACCAAAACCAGCATGGGCCCTATACCAAATCACAAATGAATGGTTTTTTAGCCAATAATACCATTGGAGCCAACACCTATGTCTGGCGAGAAGGTATGGCGGATTGGGACACCTTAAATCATACGGAATTATATAGTCAATCCATGTACCCTCAGATGCAATCCAATGAATCTTTATTCATCAAGCATCGAAGTATACTTTCTTGCATCCTATTGAGTATTTTTACTTGTGGAATCTATGCTATATATTGGCAATACAGTATTGCCCGTGATATGAATACCTTGCTTCGGTCCAATGGCTATCCAGAAGATACAAGTCCGGCGCAAGTGGTGATTTTTTCGTTTATTACCCTTGGTATCTATGGCATTTATTTCTTGTACAAAGTTGCTAAAAACATGAATCAGATTGAAGATGTGTATAACAATAATGCTCTATTATATGTGATCTTAAGTATTTTTGGACTATCTATTGTAGCTTATGCCATTATTCAGGATAATATCAATCATCGAATAGATGTATAATCTATCCTTGACAATATGATTCACTGTTCTATAATATTGAGGTAAATCAGATGAAGATAGAGGCAGCGATGCGTCAGAGTATGAAATGGAGTTGGCAGACGGTGAAGTTTCAGAAAGGTAATCATCGCCGAAAGAAATAAAATGGCAATTTTATTTCTTGGGGTTCTAAGAAATACTTAGTTCACTCCTTCGTTGCAGAAGAGGCGTTATCTGAAAGCAAGGCATGTAGGCTATGTGAAGATAACACATAGCCTTTTTTCTTCATTTGTAGAAAAAGGAGAGAGAGAAATGAAAAAATTATTAACGGCAATCGCGGTTGCATCCTTAAGCATGTCTTTGGTGGGTTGTGGCAGTGGTTCTTCCAATTCAAGTGCAGATTCAGACACATTTACAGTAGGTATGGAATGCAACTATGCACCATTTAACTGGCAACAAAGTAAGAAATCATCTACAGCTTCCAAATTAGGCAGTGGAGCTGGCTATTGTGATGGTTATGATGTTGTCATGTCTCGTAAAATTGCGAAGAAATTAGGTAAGAAATTGGTGGTTAAGAAAATCAGTTGGGATGGTTTACAACCAGCTGTTGAATCGGGTGAAATCGATGCCATCGTTGCCGGTATGACGGCAAATAAAAAACGTGAAAAAGGAATCGACTTTACTACGCCATACTATGAAAGTGAAACCGTTATGATTGTTCGTGCTAATAGTGAACAAGCTGGTTATACAAGTATTCAACAATTCTCTGGACAAAAAGTCATGGGACAAAAGAATACAAACTATGACACGATCATTGATCAAATCAATGGTGTAAAACATGAGACGCCAAAAGCAACGTATCCAGAATTGGTTGTGGCTTTACAAAATGGAGATGCCGATGGTATTCCAGCTGAATTACCAGTTGCCAATGGTATCGTATCTGCCAACCCAGATTTGACCATTGTACATTTTGCTGATGGTCAAGGATTTGATAATGATACATCTGTATCCATTGGTTTAAAGAATGGAACACGTAAAACAAAATACTTCAAGAAAGTGCAGAAAGCTTTGGATTCTATCTCTCAAGAAGAGCGAATGAAATTGATGGAAGATGCTGTTAAGCGTGCACCTACAGAAGACTAATAGAGTGAGGAGTAGATAGAATGCAAATTGATTTTGCGTATGCATGGCAAACATTAGTGAATTCATGGCCCATGTTTGCTTACGGAATTCGTTTAACAATGGAATTTGCCATTGTTGGTACCTTAGTTGGTTTACTTTTAGGATTGGTTGTCGGCGCTATTCATGCCGTGGACATTGATCCATTTGATAAACCAATTACGCGATTTTTCAAACATTTAGGCCACATTATTACTGGTTTATATGTTTGGGTATTCCGTGGAACGCCAATGATGGTACAAGCCGTATTCTTGTATTATTTATTGAAGCCAGCTTTGGGATGGACAGGCTTTACGGCTGGTATGTTTATCATTTCCATCAATACGGGTGCCTATATGGCTGAAATCATTCGTTCAGGTATTCAATCCATTGATAAAGGCCAAACAGAAGCTGCAAAATCCATCGGTATGACCAATACGCAAACGATGATGCAGATCATCTTCCCACAAGCCATCAAAAATACCTTTCCGGCACTTGGTAATCAATTGATTGTCAATATCAAGGATAGTTGTATGTTGAATGCCATTGCCGTTACCGAACTCTATTTCCAAGCCACTTCGATTGCCGGATCCAACATGCGTTATATTGAAGTCTATATGGTAACTGCTATTCTCTATTTGATTCTAACCACTATTGCAACGATCATCTTGAACTATGTCGAAAAGAAAATTAATCACACCGACAAAGTGTCCTTTAAAGCCAATGTTTAGGAGGAATCAAAATGAGTGATACAGTTATTAAAATCGAACATCTACAAAAACACTTTGGTAAACTCCAAGTATTGAATGATATCAACTTCCAAATCACCAAGGGACAAGTCGTGACGATCATTGGTTCATCGGGATCGGGTAAGAGTACGATGCTTCGTTGCATCAACTTATTGGAAGTACCTGATGGTGGAAAGATCTATTATGAAGGAAAAGATATCTTAGGTGGTGACTTAGATGTCACGAAATATCGATCCAAAGTATGTATGGTTTTTCAGAGTTTCAATCTTTTCAATAATAAAAATGTTTTGGATAATTGTACCATAGGGCAAATCAAAGTCTTAAAACGCTCCAAAGCCGAAGCCGAAAAGATTGCGATGGAACATCTAAAAACCGTTGGTATGGAGTCCTTTGCTCATGCCGCAAGTACAACGCTATCGGGTGGACAAAAACAACGAGTTGCCATTGCCAGGGCTTTGTGTATGAATCCGGATGTCATCTTATTTGATGAACCAACCAGTGCACTGGATCCAGAAATGGTTGGTGGTGTATTGGATGTCATGAAAGATCTAGCCAAAAAAGGAATGACCATGGTCGTGGTTACTCATGAGATGCAATTTGCTCGTGAAGTCAGTGATTATGTCGTTTTCATGGATCAAGGTGTCATTGCCGAAGCAGGAGAACCCGAAGAATTATTTGGCAATCCAAAAGAAGAAAGAACCAAACAATTCTTATCTCGTTATTCCAATCGTTAACGTCGTAGAAATACGACGTTTTTTTGTTATAATGAAAAA
>NZ_JAXDRQ010000003.1:0-18486 GCF_034090965.1 Absicoccus sp.
TGGTCGGTGTACCGATTGTGTCATGGTCGTTGATGGTAAACCAAATATTCGTACTTGTGTCACTCCATTGAAAGCAGGGATGCAAGTCCAAACACAATATGGAGTTCGTGCGATGAAAGAAGGTGACCAAAAATGAAACGATATGATCTTATTGTCGTCGGTGCTGGTCCTTCTGGATTGTCCGCGGCAATCGAAGCTGCAAAGAAAGGCTTGCACGTTGTTGTTTTTGATGAAAATGAAAAACCAGGGGGTCAGTTATTTAAACAAATTCATAAATTCTTTGGTTCCAAGGAACATAAAGCAAAGATTCGTGGATTTAAGATTGGCGAAAGCTTACTAGCAGAAGCCGATGAAGCCGGTGTAGAAGTGGTCTTGAATGCAACCGTTTGTGGCTTGTATCAAGAAAAGGAATTGACCGTTCGTATCCATGATCAGATCCATCATTATAAGGGAGATGCCATCATCATTGCGACGGGAGCTAGTGAAAACATGGTCACATTTGATGGATGGACCCTTCCTGGTGTGATTGGTGCCGGAGCAGCGCAAACAATGATGAACCTGCATGGTGTTAAACCAGGAAACAAGGTATTGATGTTAGGTTCTGGCAATGTAGGTTTGGTTGTTAGTTTCCAATTGTTGCAATGTGGTTGTGACGTAGTTGCGCTAGTGGATGCTGCTCCAAGAATTGGTGGTTATGGAGTACATGCTGCTAAAGTCGCTCGAACCGGGGTACCTTTCTATTTATCCCATACCATTGTGAAAGCCGAAGGCAAAGATCATGTAACCGGGGTCACCATTGCGGAAGTGGATTCTCATTTTCAATTTATTCCCGGAACCGAAAAACATTTTGATGTCGATACCATTTGTTTGGCTGTTGGTTTATCACCCATGTCGCAATTGTTGAAGATGGCAGGATGTAAAATGGAAGACAATCCGAAACGAGGAGGACAAGTTCCAATCTGTGATAAACAGGGGCAAACCTCGATTCCAGGTATTTATGTAGCCGGTGATGTATCGGGTATTGAAGAGGCGAGCTCAGCCATGATCGAAGGTCGTATGGCCGGTCTTGCTGCGAGTGAATATCTTGGCTTTATCGACAAAGCAGAACGAGATACTTCCTTAGAAGCTTTGGATTCGGCATTGGATTCTTTGCGTCAAGGTATGTTTGCTCCGAAAAATAAAGGAAAGAAAATTGAAAAGACGGATGAAGGTATCGATATTTCACAAAATCTTTTGAAACATGGATATGTAGCGGATGATGAAATTGAACGATTCCCGGGCATCACCCATCGCGTGGGCGTTCATCCCATCATGGAATGTACCCAGAATATTCCTTGCAATCCATGTCAAGATGCGTGTCCGATGCATTGTATCAAAATTGGCGAACAAATTACTTCCTTGCCGGTTGTGGATGAAGATAAACAATGTATTGGTTGTGGTATGTGTGTTGCATCTTGTTCCGGTCAAGCCATTTTCTTAGTTGATGAAAGTTTTGAAGAAGAATATGCATCCATTACCCTTCCTTATGAGTTTTTACCATTACCAACTACGGGCGATAAAGGCATGGCTTTATCCCGAAGTGGCAAACCCATTTGTGAAGCCGAAGTCATTGATGTGAAATCTTCACCAGCTTTTGATCAGACCCATTTATTAACGATCAAAGTGCCAAAAGAATATGCCATGAAAGCTAGATTCTTTCAAGGAGGTCAAGAAAATGCATAGTGTCAATGATCGATCCAGAGATATTGGTGAATTTGTTCCACGACCCGATGATGATTTGATCATCTGTCGTTGTGAAGAAGTCACCAAGGGAGAAATTCGTAAAGCCGTTCATGAAGGTATGTTTACAATGACGGAAGTTCGTCGTTATTTACGTACGGGTATGGGCCTTTGCCAAGGACAAACTTGTGGGCGTTTGGTAAAAAACATCATTGCCAAAGAATTAGGCATATCTCCAGCTGAGTTGGAACCGGCTACCTCACGAGCTCCGATGCGTCCAACCGAAATGCATATTCTTGCCGATGAAGCAAAGGAGGATGCTTGATATGGAAAACAAAGCAGATGTCATCATTATTGGTGCGGGAATCATTGGTTCTTCGATAGCGTATTATCTTTCCAAGCGAAACAAACGTGTCATTGTCTTAGAGGCTAGTGATCATATTGGCAATGGGGGTTCGAGTCGAAATGGTGGCGGAGTTCGTCAATCGGGTCGAGATCCTCGAGAATTGCCATTGGTGATGTTTGGTATCAAAAATTTATGGCCGCATTTATCGGAAGAATTGGAAGTGGATTGTGAATATCATCAAGATGGGAACTTGCGCTTGGGTAAGACTCCAAAACATTTGGAAATCCTCCAAGGTCTAACCGATCGTGCGGTAGCGGTTGGCTTGGATGTTCGTATGATCGATGGCGATGAAGTACGGAAAATCAATCCATATTTATCCGATGAGGTCATAGGTGCAAGTTGGTGTCCGACGGATGGACATGCCAATCCGCTGACCACAACTTTAGGTTTTTATAAGACTGCACGTAAATTGGGTACTCGTTTTATCACGGGTGAAAAGGTCATCGAATTAAAGAAGATCCATGGTCGATTAGCCCAAGTCATCACTGAAAATAATGTATATACAGCCGATACGATCGTATTAGCAGCTGGTCTGGGCAGTCGTAAATTGGCGGCCAGTGTAGGAATTGATGTGCCGATGCAACCGGTCATGTTGGAGGCTTTGGTAACCGAAGCCGAACCACCAATGTTTGATCAAATGTTAGGTACAGCTGAAGCGGATTTTTATGGTCATCAAACCAAGCATGGTTCGTTTGTATTTGGCGGATCTTCTGGATTGGAAGGATTCACCAAAGATGATCAGGGCATGCAGATGTGTAATAGTTTGACAGCATCTTGTATTTGTCGAGGAATCATGAAATATTTTCCGGATCTAGCCGATGCGAAAATTGTTCGTACATGGGCCGGCTGGATGGATCATATGGTGGATGGTGTGCCGGTACTTGGAAAAGTCGATGAAGTGCCGGGATTGATCATGGCCTGTGGCTTAAATGGTCATGGTTTTGGGATTGCGCCGGCCATCGGTCATCAACTTGCTCAGTTGATTGATGAAGATCGTACTGAAATTGATATTCATGCTTTACGTTATGATCGTTTTAAAGCTAAAATTTAATTATGACTTGGCAGAAAGCACAGTTTCTAAGACCAACGCAACCGTATTTTGTCTTAGAGGCTGATCACTTTAAACAAGAAATCTATTGGACGCAGGGGATTTCGCATTTTTACACATTTGGTCTTCATGAAGCAAGGACGTTTGATGTGGTACCAGATGCATGTATCGATTTGGTGTTTCAATATACCCAAAATAAAATGCTTGCCTATGCTTGTGGACCAGTTTTATCTTGTCAGATGCAACATTGGGATAGCCATCAAGATGTATTTGGTGTTCGTTTTATTCCTGGTTATCATCCAGCGGGTGTGGATATCATCTTAAAGGATCTGATTGGCCAACGCATTCCTTTGGATCGTTTGATGAAAACGACAGCCTTGATCGATCAAATGGTGACACAAACGGATTTTTATCAGCGGATTCGCATCTTTTTACAGGAATATGTCAAATTAGAGAAGCAACAGGAAAAGCCATATGGCAAGCGTGCCTTGGTGATGGATATCACCAAAAGGGCTTATCTATCCGATGGCTTGATTCGTATTTCATCCATAGCGGAACAAACCGGATATAGTGAAAGTTATATCAATCGGGTGTTTCACGAACAAATGGGATTTTCGCCCAAAACGTTTTGTAAGATCATTCAGTTTCAGCGGGCCTTGGAATTTTTAAATTATGGGCAACCAAATAAAATGACGGAGGCAGCCGTCAATTTGGGATATTATGATCAATCGCAATTTATTCGTGATTTTAAGAAATATGCAGGCATCACGCCGAAGCAATATTTAAAGCGAATTAAGCAGGAACAGTATAAAAACCGAATTAAAGATACGAATTATTTATCGTTTTGATTTTTACAAGTATTTCGTGTTTTCACTGCATACAATAAGTTTATATTTTATATGACAAAGACGTCTATTCTTTTGGGAATAGACGTTTTTTGCATAGATAGAAGGAGAGGAATTCCTATGAATTATTCAAAAATTGAAGTGGTTACATCGCGTAGTGACTTGAGTGCACTAAAGGAAGGTTTAAGCAAGAAAAAAGTCAGTGGAATGACGGTTTATCAAGTCATTGGATGTGGTGTAGAAAAAGGTACACGTGAATATGAGCCAAAAATTCATGAAAAAATGGAACTACTTCCGAAACAGATGATCATGGTCATTGTTGAAGATGAGCAAGTGGATCCGGTCATCGAATTGATCAAAAAAGAATTGTATACCGGTCATATCGGCGATGGAAAGATCTTTGTTTCACCTGTAAGCCGTGTCATTCGTGTGCGTACAGGTGAAGAAGGTATCGATGCATTGAGGTAACGCTTATGGCAGAACGAAAATTAGGTTTGCCAAGTGCGATTGCGACTGGTGTGGGTCTGATCGTTGCGACCAGTTGCTTAATGTCACTTGGCCAAGGAACAAGTGCTTTGGGTACCGGTTTTATTGTGGCGATGGTCTTGGCTTGTGCCATCAATATTCTAACCGCTTTATCTATGGCTGAATTAAATGCATTGATGCCAAACTTAACCGGTGGATTGGCCCAATATACATTAGCCGGTATGGGACCCTTTGTGACCATCTTGACCATGGTTGGTGGTTATCTGGTTTGTCAGATGATTGCTGGGTCGGTGGAAAGTGCGATGTTTGGCAATGCCATCATCTCCGTCTTTTCAACCAATATTCCTGGTAGTGCATTTTCAATTACAATGTTGATCGTATTGATCATTACCAATTTACATGGTGTCGACATTTTTGCGAAAGTGCAAAATGTTGTTGCTTATGTATTGATTGGATCCTTGATGATCATGGGATTCGTTGGCGCTTTTGGTTTATCGAACCATCCCATGGTTTCCCAGCCTGCCAATTTGGCGACTTCGCCATCAGATATTCTTGGGTTCTTAGGTTTGGCCTTCTTCTTATTTATTGGTTGTGAGTTTGTCATTCCCATTGCGAAAAATGTCAAGAACGAAAGAAGAAATGTACCGCTTGGGATGGTATTAAGTTTGGTCATCATCTTGGTGATGCAAATCTTGGTTGTTGTGGGCATGACAAAGTATGTGCCCTATGCCCAGTTAGGGAAAAGTGCTGCACCACATATCTTGTATGGCCATGCCTTATTGGGCATGTTGGGTTCTTATTGGATGATCTTGGTTTCGGCCTTGGCTGTTATTAGCACCGTCAATTCAGCCATCAATGCGTTTTCCTTTATGTGTGCAGGTATGGCCAAGATCAATTTGTTGCCCACCTTCTTTTTACGAACCAACAAACATGGATCGTACTACATTGGGGTGCTGTTGATTGGAATCTTGGAAATATGTGCCAATTTGTTTGGCTTATCGGAAAGTTCTTCTTTGACATTCATGATTTCCGTTGCCATTGTTTTCTGGATGGTTTCTTATATCGTATCCGATATCAATGTCATCATTTTCCGATTTCGATTGCCCAAGGCACCACGTACGTTCAAAGTGCCAGGCGGTATTCTTCTACCCATCATTTCTGCGATTGGGACAACAATGATGATCTGGAATATTGATGGAAATCCAGTTACACGCAATCTAATTTTTGAAATTGATGGTTTGATCTTTGTACTGTTATCTATTTATTCGGTGGTTTGGTGCAAAGTACGTTTTAAAAGACCTTTATTCAAGCCATTAGAAATATCCGAAGTCATGGCAATGGAGCATCCGTTGTATTTGGTTGCTCATCGACAAAAACAACAAAAGGAGGAAGAATGATCATGGCGTATCCGAAAATTGATTTCTTATATTTAAATGAAGAAGATATGGTGAAAGCGGGTGTCAAAGATATGGCATCTTGTGTGGAAACCATGGAAGAGATGTTTAAATTATTGAAGATTGGAAACTATCGAATGGGTGGTGCCAATGGCAACTCCCATGGTTGTATGGTCATGTTTCCAAAAGAATCACCATTCCCAGAAATGCCGGTGGATGGACCGGATCGTCGATTCATGGCAATGCCAGCTTATTTAGGTGGCAAATTTGATATGGCCGGAATGAAATGGTATGGATCGAACACGGAAAATAAGCAGAAGGGCTTGCCTCGTTCCATCTTGACTTTGATCTTGAATGATAAAGATACGGGAGCGCCCAAAGCATTCATGTCAGCCAATATTTTATCCGCTTATCGAACGGGTGCGGTACCTGGAGTTGGCTTTAAATATTTTGCGAAAGACGATGCCAAAGTAATTGGTATTGTCGGGCCAGGTGTCATGAGCAAGACGGCATTAGCAGCAGCGATGGCAGTTCGTCCAAGTCTACAAACGGTCAAGGTCAAAGGTCGTGGAAAAGCTTCTTTGGATCGGTTTGTACAACATGTCAAAGACACCTATCCAAATGTGGATGTATATCCTGTCGAAACGATCGAAGAAGCTGTTAAGGATGCCGATATTGTTTCGGTTTCCACTTCCACACCAACAACGGGGGATACATCGATTTATCCATATATTGCCGAAGACTGGATCAAGCCAGGTGCAGTGATCGAGTCCACCGCCGCGTTACGATTCGATGATGATTTTGTGATCAATCGTGCCCGAACGGTAACCGATAATATTAAATTATATGAAGCCTGGGAAGAAGAAATGAAACCCGATGCGTATAAGACGGTACCGATTCCGGCCGTGCATGTGATGGATCTAATTGCCGAAGGCAAGATGTCAATTGATCAAGTGGATGATTTGGGTGATGTTTTATTAGGCAATATTCCTGTGCATCGAAAAGATGATGAAGTCATTATTTATTCAGTTGGTGGTATGCCCATTGAAGATATTGCGTGGGGAACAATCGTCTATCGAAATGCATTGGCAAAAGGCATTGGTCAAACATTGAATCTTTGGGATACGCCTCAAATGGTTTAAGCTCGAGAAATCGAGCTTTTTTTAGTTTTTAGTGCACAAAAAAGCCAGGCATATTGCCTGGCAAAATACAATTAGTCTTTACGTTTATTGAATGCAACAAAGTGTCCACTAGAAATGGCGGCAAGTCCAGCAAAGAGCCCAGTCATTCGATTGACTCCGGTATTGACATCCGTTGTCTTTTTGGTTGTGTTAGTAACGGTTGCTTTTGTTGGTGTTGCCGATGTCGTTTTTATTGTTGATGTAGTAGACGAAGCTTTCTTTTTTAGAGTAATCGTTTTCGATTCTGTATAGTCTTTCCATCCAAAGAAACAGTAGCTGTAAATGTCTTTTCACCATTTGATGAAGCAGTTGGTTCTTTTGTGACTTGTTTTGTCACTTTTGCCTCATAAGAGATTTCTTTACCACAAAAGAAGCAAGTCTTGATCAAGGTAGCAGATTGATGATCATCGCTCCATACCCATTTATTTTCGTCAACATCAAAGGCATGTCCATTTGGATCAATTGGTGTCTTAACTGTCTTAAAGGTTACAAAAGTACTACCTGGTTTATCTGGATTCGCAACTTTTGCGGTGTATTGAACTTTTCCTTCATCCGTACATGTTGCTGGTTCCAATTCCATGATTGTGCTTTCCAATTATGACCGGTTGCTGGTGTAGTAACGGTCTTTGTATCAGTGTAAGTTTTACCATCAAATTTGGAAGTGGCTGTATATGTGATCTTACCTTCTTTTTCACAAGTTGTTTCTGTCACCATTTTCGTTACTTTTGGTGCCACATATTCTTTCTTTCCACAAAGGGAACAAGTTAATTGGCAAGTCACACTATAAGATCCATCACTCTTTTGTTTCCAAGTCTAAACCGGGTTTCCAAAATGATGGGTAGCTGTATTTTTCGAAATGGTAACCGTTTTTTGATCGACATAGTATCCGCCATTGCCATTTGAAAGTTTGACTGTATATCGAGTGGTACCATCTTGGATACATAAAACGGGTTTGATAACTTGTGAAGTGGCTGTGAATTTGGTTGTTTTTTGTGATCCATTACTGCTTGTTTGTGTTGCATAGGCATAGCTATAGTCATTGGCCCAGGTCCATGTAGGAGTTCCATAGGTTACGGTTGCTTGTTGTGTGGTATCTACCGTATTGGCCTGTTGTGTTGTTTGAGCGGTTTCTGTTGTATTTGTTTGTTCCGCTGTTGGTTCGGTTGTAGGTTCTTGCGCAGCTACATTGACCATACCATTTGGTATGAGCAAGGTTGTTGCAAGAAAAAATGTTGTTATGTGTGAATTCTTCATATTGTGTTTACCCTCCTCTAAGAATCCCTTCTATTCATAGTCTAGGAGGAAAATGTGAATTCTTGTCAATGTTGTTGTAAACAACAATTGAAAGATTGATAAAAACAATGTACAAAAAAACCAGAATTGTTTTGAAATTCTGGTTTATATATCTATTGTCGATGGGCAACTAATAGATTTAAATTGGATTGATCAAGTGATGAGAGAGAAATCTTGCTTTGATCCGATTGTGTACCATGATACCAAGGTTGACTATTAAACATGGCCAAGATTTCTGGTGTATGGAATAAATAGCCATTTTTCGCATAGATCGTATTGATCAATAATTGAATATCATATTGTGATAATTGACGGACATAGCTTTCCGTTAATTGACTATTTGTTGCATAATATGTCCAAATATAACCCACATCATTAATGGAAGTATCACGATATTTGATTAATAAATTCACATTAGCTCGATCCATGGCTGACATATCGGATGGTGAAATATTATGAGATATTGGTTTATACCAAGACATTTGACTAAAGTAATCTTGATAGCTTTGGGTTTGGAAAATATAACCATTTTTGGCATAAATTTGATTGATCACAAATTGAATCGTTTGTTTATCCATGGCGGATACTTCGGCTTCGGATAAATAATACGATGGATACACTTGTGTTGTATCGGCTGGAGCAACATAGGTAATGACATTGCTTGTATCACTTGTAGTGGTAATGGTATTATTCGTATTTGTTGTTTCTTCTGCTTTGACAGTCACTGCAATGTCTTTTGATATCTTGGAATATTTTGAAGATGCGGCTGTAATGGTACAAGATCCACTACCGACTGCGGTGACTTTGCCTTTGTCACTGACTTTGGCTACATTTTCATCACTGCTTGACCAGATCAGAGATGTATCCTCGGTATCTTCTGGTGTTAATACCGTCTTTAATTGTTTGGTATCTTTAGGTTTTAAATTCAATGTTTTGGGATAAATCGCAATGGATTTCAATGGTTGACTGGCACTTGAACAACCGGTGATCATTGAAAAAACCAAAGCCAATCCAAAAAAGGTTGTTAGTAATTTCTTCATTCTCTCTTTCCTGATTTTTTTATAATATCAATAATAATGTACTATATTTCATGGATTTTAGAAATATCCAATTCAGCCTCTGTATGTGGGGATACCGTTTGTGCAGGTATGCCCAAAGATAGTATACCGACAAGATGATAGGTATTGGGAACACCAATCATTTCTTTAACCACTTCTTCAGCGTCTTTTCCATGTTCGTTTTTGCGTTTGCGCATTTGAACCCAACAAGAACCAATATCTAATGCGGTAGCCATCAACTGCATATAACTCATCGCAATGGAACAATCTTCGATCCAAACATCAGAAAGGGAGGTATCGACCATTACGATGATGGCGGCATTGGCATCACCAATAAAAGCACCTGATGGTTTGATTTGACCTAATTGTTCTAAGATGTCTTTCTTATGGATCACATAAAATTGACAAGGTTTTTTATTTCGACTGGATGGAGCTAATAAACCGGCCTGCAAGATTTTTTGTAGTTTTTCTTTAGGAATGGATTCATGTGTATATTGGCGAATGCTGCGACGTTGGAATAAGAGATCTTCGAAATTCATTTGTTTTCCTCCTTGCGTATAGATGCGACTCCATGCATGAATAGTTCATTGGTTAGTTCAATCAACTTTTCTAAGGGAACCTGTTTTTTATCGGCGACCCAGCGACGATAAATACTGACCGATCCCAACGCTAAAAAGGTATTGATGATATTTTGTTCCGGTCGTGAATAGTTTTGATACGGATTATACCGATGGCGATTATGCGAAAGGGTAGCGAGAAAGAGTTTATCGGCAAAATCCCGATAGCTTGGGTCACAAACCATTTTTTCTACATACGGTTCTTGTCTGGACATAAAGGTAAAAAAGACACGATTGACTTCAAAAAAGGGAGCATCAGGAGCGATTTGATCAATGGCTTGATAATAGCTTTCAGAAACTTCTTTTAATACATCTTCATAAAGAGCTTCAATGGTCGTGTAATGAAGATAAAAGGTTTTGCGATGAATTTGGGCTCGTTCGGATAATTCTTTCACCGTGATCTTGGACGCATCCATTTCCATGACCATTTCTTTAAAGGCATTTTTGATGGCTTTACGTGTTTTTATGACACGAAGATCAGGTTTTCTTTGGGGCATGGGACCTCTTTTCTATCCACATTTTTGAATGTGTGGCATAAACACCAGGATCAAAAATCTGGAGATTGTTTTCTTCTATCAAATAAATAATAATATCCTTGCAAGAAATAATCAACACATGGATAGAAACAGGAGGTGGCCATATGGCAGAAAAAATTGTACAAACTGCTGGTAGAAAAGCGTTGGGTGAATTTGCGCCTGCGTTTGCGCATTTTAATGATGATGTATTATTTGGTGAAAATTGGAACGATCCAGATATCGATATAAAAACACGATGCATCATTACTGTGGTTGCTTTGATGGCACAGGGAATCACGGATGATTCTTTGAAATATCATATTGAGAATGCGAAAAAACAGGGTGTGTCTCAAAAGGAAATGGTGGCAATCATCACGCATGTCGCATTTTATGCGGGATGGCCAAAAGCATGGGCAGTATTCAATTTAGCGAAAGAAGTATATGGAGAATAATCGGATATCTATTCATATAGGCGATACGATATTATATGCTCGTTTAAATGATACATTGGCTGCAAAGGATTTTAAAAAGCGATTGCCCTTATGTCTGAGTGGAGCAGATTCGGGCATGGATTATTGTTGTATGGCAGCCAATGGTATCTATGATCCTTTAGAAACCCAAGATGGTTGGCACAATGGCGATATTAGTCTTTGTGATGGATGGTTTGCGATATTGTATGGTGGACAAGAAATATCTTCTTCGTATCGAAATATGATGATCATTGGTCATTTAGAAGAAGATGCATTAGAAAAGGTAAAAGCTTTACCGAATAAAGTGAGTTTAAAAATTAAAATGGAGGAAACAAAATGAAAACTTTAAACAAAGAAGAATTTGAAAAGATGAATATGTTTGGAACGGGTGAACCTAATGATGGATTTGCACAATATTTTGTCGGAAATTCATTCTTGAATGTATTGGTGGATCCAAAGACATCGCCTTTATTTTTGGCAAATGTCACATTTGAACCCGGATGTCGTAATCATTGGCATATTCATCATGCTTCGAAAGGTGGTGGACAAATTTTAATTTGTACAGCTGGTGAAGGTTGGTACCAAGAAGAAGGCAAGCCTGCTCAATCATTAACACCAGGAACGGTTGTTGTGATTCCAGCGGAAACGAAACATTGGCATGAAGCAAAAAAAGATAGTTGGTTCTCTCATATTTCTTTGGAAGTACCGGGTGAAAATACTTCGAATGAATGGTTAGAACCTGTCGATGCCGATGCTTATGAAGCACTTTAGGAGGAAACATGGAAAACGAAAAATTGAAGTTAACTGAAGAATGGGATAAAACCTTTCCAAAAAGTGATAAAGTCGATCATAAAAAGATCACATTTCATAATCGATATGGCATTACTTTAGCTGCTGATATGTACATTCCTAAAGAAGGAAAGGAACCCTTTGCGGCATTAGCGGTTGCCGGTCCTTTTGGCGCTGTCAAAGAACAAGCATCTGGTTTGTATGCCCAAATTATGGCCGAACGCGGTTTCTTAACGATTGCTTTTGATCCTTCTTATACGGGTGAAAGTGGTGGACAACCTCGTTATGTTGCTTCACCAGATATCAATACGGAAGACTTTAGTGCGGCTGTTGATTTCTTATCGGTACAAGATAATGTCGATCCAGAAAAGATTGGTATCATTGGTATTTGTGGTTGGGGCGGTATGGCCTTGAATGTCGCTGCTATGGATACACGAATCAAAGCGACCATTACTTCGACGATGTATGATATGAGCCGGGTGACGGCCAATGGTTATTTTGATGCGATGAGCGAAGAAGATCGCTATGCTTTAAGAGAACAATTGAATGCCCAACGTACCATAGACTATAAGACAGGCACGTATGCATTGGCTGGTGGCTTACCGGAAGAAGCGGATGAAGATGCACCATTCTTTGTGAAAGATTATGTGGCATATTATAAACATCGTGCCTATCATCCTCGTTCTTTGAATTCCAATGGTGGATGGAATGTAACATCTTCTTTGTCTTTCTTGAATATGCCTATTCATTGTTATGCAAGTGAGATTCGCAATGCGGTAATGGTTATTCATGGCGAAAAAGCGCATTCTTGTTACTTTTCAAGAGATGCGTTCAAAAAATTGAAAGGTGACAATAAGGAATTGGTGATCATTCCCAATGCTGTACATACGGATTTGTATGACAATTTGGATGTGATTCCCTTTGATAAAATAGAAGCTTTCTTGCATCAATATTTAAAATAGACGAAGGGCAGAAGAAGCTATCTTAAATCCATGGAATCAGTAAAAAAATGATTGCGAAAGGAAAAAAATGCGTCAAGTTTTGGTTGTTTATTATTCATGGTCATACGCAGCAAATGGCTGAAAAGGTTGCCAAAGAAACGAATGCGAATTTGGCAAACAGAGATACCATTCAACCCTATATAGGATCGTTTCAAGATGTGGTGGATCAAGGTTATATGCCACCCATGCCACCGGAACGGTTTATGTTGTAACTGTATGTGTTGGCAACAATGAACAAGGCATTGATATCCTGACAACGAGTGGAATCGTATATCAGGATCAATATGAAAAAGTGGATGAAAAGTGGTTGATCGTTAAGCGACAGGCAAATATAATGTGGTCAAAATCTGAAACCTATGGGGAAGGGGAATAAGCGGTCTACCATTTGTGTCAAAAAGATTGATAGCGAATGCATTGTTGAATAGGTTTAAATATGGAGGAGTGATTCGGGTATTTGTTCTTTCCATAATTTACTGAAAAAAAGAAATGGTTCAGTTCTACGAAAAACCAGTTGATGATTGAATCAGAGTTGCCTTTTGTGGGATATGCCCTGCAAAGGGCTTTTATTGTTTGGCACAAAGTGATAGAAAGATGGAATCTTATGATGTTCATTTGTGGTCTTTTCTTTTGTATTCTTATCCCTGTAAAGAGGACAGGAAAGAAATGTATGATTTCTTTCCTCTCATAAAGCAGAACACAAATGAAAAATGTAGCATTGATTACCGGATCGTATGGCGGACTTGGAACTTGCTTTGTAAATATTCACGGACAAAAAGGGGAGACATGATCCTTGTCGGTCGAAGCCAGAACAAATTGGATGCGCAAGCGAAGGAAGCGACAGCCAAATATCATGTAGAGATCCACACGATTGTGGTAGATCTATCCAAACCCGAAGCAGCACAGATCATTTATGATACCTGCCAGAAAAAGGATTGGATTCCGGAGATTGCGGTCAATGTCGAAACACCAACTCGTATCTTGAAGTTGTTCCTTAAAGATATGATCCAACGAGGGAGTAGCAAGGTTTTGAATGTCAGCTCAACCGCAGCCGTGATGCCTGGACCATTACAGGCTGTCTATTATGCGACAAAAGCTTACATGACCATCTTTTCCAATGCGTTATGGTGTGAATTGAAAGATACGGGTGTCACCGTAACAACATTGATGCCAGTCGCCAAAGCGGGTTATGAAGGCATGGAAAAAGGCGAATTGAATGTGACTGCTAGTCTAGTTGGTGCACAAAAGATCTTCATGCCACTTTCACCAATGATGCCAAAGAAGATGTTGATGAATAATGTATACGGTATGCAGCTTCGTGGCAGTGCCAACAAGTAGGAGGAACACAATGTCAACAAGCGCAGACAAAAAGATCTTGGAACTGGTCGATCCAGAGTACATAAAAAAGATTTCATTGTTTGTTCGGTCTCATGCGACAGGGAATACTTGTCGTTGGATCGAAAGGGAATTTCCGGATATCTATGCAGAATTTGAAAAGGAGCAGATATCGAATGAAGCCAAAGACCAGATGCGAAAGATCGGAAACGATATATTTGAAGAACGGATGAAAAAGCATCACATGCTTTGATGGCATAAAGTGATTGTCAATTGGTATATGAAGATGTTCTTTATCAAAGTTCCATTATCTACAATAATGATGTAAAAACGCTATTTAAACACAAAAGAAAGCGAGGAAAAGAAAATGGCTTACAAAACAACAAACCCTTATACACAAGAAGTTACGAAAGAATTCAAGAGGAATTAGAGAGCAAGCTTGCCAAATCGCAAAAGCCGTGGCAAACGGGGCAACCGCTACCGAAGTCGGACCGAAAGTACCACAAGATTCCGCATTTGTACAACCAACCATTTTGACTGGGGTGACACCAGACAATCCAATCTTCCATGAAGAAATCTTTGGACCGGTTTTGATGCTCTTCTCCTATGAGACCGAAGAAGAGGTCATCAAGCTTGCCAATGGAACGGATTTTGGTTTGGGCAGTTCGGTCTATAGCGAAGATCCAGTACATGCTGCCTGGGTAGCTTCTGGATGGAATCGGGTGCTGTATCAATCCATCAGCCAACCATGGCTAGTCCAGCCATTCCATTTGGTGGGGTGAAGACTTCCGGATTTGGTAGAGAAATGGGGCCAGAAGGTATTCGTGAATTCACAAATCAGAAGTACATCAATAGTGCGCAGATCGATATGGATGAAGTATACGTACAATATTGCTGAGCCAGTAGATGAAATCCTGTTTTGCCGGTCGTTGGTATATATAAACGATCGGCTCTTTTTATAAAGGAGAACTTCGATGAGGACATTTTCAATTGTTACAAGGCCCGATGCACGATCATAAAAATTGGCAGAAGGTGTGCGCAATGCCCTATTGACTTGTGGATTTAGGGAAGAAAATAAACATCCAGATGGCGTCATTGTCATTGGTGGAGATGGAACCTTTCTATTCGCTGTGCATCAATATATGGATATTCTGAAAGAAACGGTATTTATTGGCATACACTCAGGTACACTTGGCTTTTATATGGATTATCGTGATACCGAAATTAGTGAATTTCTTACGGATATCATTCCAGGTAATCTACCTGTAGAAGAGTATCCCATTTTGGAAGCACAAGTGGGAGTACAAACATTTTATGCGGTCAATGAAATCCGTATTGAAAATCCTATGCGAACCCAGAATTTGAACTTGTATCTGGATAATGTATCTTTTGAACAATTTCGTGGAACCGGATTATGTGTCAGTACCCAGCTTGGGAGTACAGCTTTTAATCGTTCATTGGGTGGAGCGGTATTACAGAAGGGATTGCCCCTTTTTGAGATTACCGAAATGGCAGATATCCACCGTAGTCAGTTTCACTCATTGGGGGCGCCGTTTGTGATTGCGGACAATACCAAGATACGTCTTGATTCCGACAATTTTGAAGGGGCAATCATTGGTGCCGATGTACATGTGGCACAACTTTCCGAATGTAAGGAAATCAAGATTCAGGAGTCAAAAGAAAAGATCTTGCGTATTCTAAGAGGTCGCAAGATTTCATATTTTGAAAGATTGGCACGTCTGTCTTGATGGATCCTAGAGGAAAAAATGAAAAATAGAAAAAAATGGGTAATCTTCTACAAGATCATACCAATCGTGTAAGGATGGCCAAACTTATTTTTGGGGATGATCGCTTAGAAAATTGAGGACGGTACCAGCAAAC
Source organism: Absicoccus sp. (assembly GCF_034090965.1). NCBI lineage: Bacteria > Bacillati > Bacillota > Erysipelotrichia > Erysipelotrichales > Erysipelotrichaceae > Absicoccus > Absicoccus sp. The sequence continues at coordinate 16,036 of NZ_JAXDRQ010000003.1, forward strand.
TCTTGTCTTGAGCCTATCTGTATGGCACAACACGAGCACCAAATGAATTTTGCCGAAACCATTTGAGAAAAAATTAAGAAAAGATGTTGGTGAGATGCCTTAATGATATTTTTTTCTTGGTTATTTGAAGAATGGCATATAGTGATTTGTTGCTGGAATCTCAGGATGTTCCTTTCCTTTTTTTTTTGCTCTATTCTTTATTAAGAAAACAATATTTTTTATGTGTATCATATATTCACTGTGATTAAATGAAAAACATAATTAACATTTTATTAGATAATGGTAAAATGATTGTATACAATAAATAAATTAAATGTTTAATTCAATTTGTTTATTTTGAGAGAGAAAAAGGAGAAAATCATGAAAACAAGATGGCAAGATATGGTACGACGATTTGCGAGTATTACCCTTTGTTTTGGTATGGTGTTTGGCAATATGCAAGTTTCTGCCATTGCCCAAGATTCGACACCCATTGATTTGACGACTGAAAATACGGGTGAAGATGCTGCAAATGAGCAGACCACGGCCACAACGGATGCGGGTGATGAAAATGCATCGAGTGAAACAAGTAATGCAAGTAAGACTGCAGAAACAGAGGAAACCGAAAAAGCGGATACAACCGATACGGAAACCGAAGACAAAGAACAAGCCGATACAAAGACAACGTATGATTATGAAGATGGTGCGGTGAAAGTAACGGCTACGTTATCGGATGCATCGGCTATTCCTGATGATGCAGAGTTTGTCGTTACCCCGGTAACCAACCATTCAAATGGTTATAATTATCAAGCGTATATGGATGCATTGAATGCGAATGCAGAAAAAGAACATTCAGAGAAAAATACGTTATTGTATGATATCGCTTTCTATCATGAGGATGAAAATAAGAAAAGAGTGGAAGTTCAGCCTGCCGATGGAGCAGTAACGATCAATGTATCTTTTAAGAATGCACAATTGGCTGATGCAATCAAAGCGAAAGATGATGCGGATGTCCAAGTAAAACATTTGCCATTGACCCCATCGGTAAAGGAAAGTGTGGATTCGACAGCACAGGCAACGGCAATTAGTGCGCATGATGTACAGGTAGAAAATGTTGCCGCAAATGCCTCGATTGGTAATGAGGCTTTAACGTTTAGCTTGAACAGCTTTAGCGTGGTTGCCGTCACAAAAACTGGAGAAACCTTAGATCCGGTTGCTGCCAATGGGTTTAACTTAGAAACCGTATTGGGAGCAGGAAACAATTATGGTGTGATTGCCAATACTTATTCTCAAGATGGTGATACGGAAACAAACCTAATGGTAGGAAGTTATGCATCGAATGCGCTTGATACAGGTGCATCTGCTAACTATGCCAATGCGGGTGGGGATGATTACATCGGTCGTATTGTTTCTGGAACACCATTGCGTTTCAAACTGCCACCAGATCATATTTATTTAGGGGATGATGCATGGGCAAGTTATGAAAAAAATAACGATATTTTTGCGAAAGATCATCTGGATCCAAAAACAGAAATCGTTCATCAGCCAATGGATGTAGGCGGTATCATTAATGCCATAGGCAGTAATGTAAGTAGCACACTACCATCCAATATTCCAACCATCAAGGAAACGGTTGGTAATGACGGTGTTGCCGTTGATATCACAAATAAAGGTCCTGGTACCTATGTACTTCAATTTGATGATTCTTCCTTTTCTAGAAATGGAAATCAAGGATTCAATATCAAAAAGAATGCAGATCAAAATATCATCATTTATTGTACAAGTATGTCTTTAGAAATAGACGATTATCAAATCAACGGGGTTCAAATGGCCAATTATGTTGCGGATACAAACCCTAGTGCAGATGGTATCATCAATTCAGTCATTTTCTATGGACCAAATGCAACATCTGTTAAAATTGGTAGTAGTAATAGTACAGCCGGTGTATTCATTTTTCCAAATGCAACCATAACAAAAGATAAAACTTGTGCAGGAATCTTGGTTGCCAATTCGTATAATTCCAAAGGCGGTGAATGGCATTATCATAATCACCATTTAGTGTCTCCAACCAATCGGCCGAAGACAAAAACAAGTGTATCTGTCAAGAAAGAATGGGACGATTCCAACAACAAAGATGGTAAACGCCCGGATAGCGTTACTGTCCATCTATTTGCGGATGGTGAAGATACGAACAAGACAGTTGAATTGAATGCAGACAATAATTGGAATGGATCCTTTACTGATCTTGATAGTAAAAAGAGTGGTAAAGCCATTACCTATACTGTACAAGAAGACAAAGTAGATGGGTACGATGCTTCCATTAGTGGCAATGCGACAGATGGATTTACTATCACAAATACGCATAAGACGGAAACGGTAGATATCAGCGGAACAAAGACCTGGAAAGATAACGACAACCAGGATGGCAAACGTCCAGATAAGATCACCGTTACTTTGATGGCTAACGGAGAA
>NZ_JAXDRQ010000004.1:0-27162 GCF_034090965.1 Absicoccus sp.
GTAAATTCAATTTCAAAGTAGAAAGGAGAATATCTCAATCGATGCGATTTGATTTTAGTACAAACAGATTTATTCAATAAATGGTCCTTACAGAAATGTATTAAATATTGTAAGGACCATTTATTTTGCATTCCACTTTATATACCAACTTTGCCAATTTGCTATCTACAATTGATTGATAAGCTATAATACAAGTGACAAAAGGAAATACATATTCGCAAGAAATGTAATTTCTGGAAGGGAGACAAAATTGAAAAAGCGATTTGATTTTAGTATCAACCGATTAACAATATAAAGAGTCCTTACATTTAAGAAACATATGTAAGGACTTTTTATTTGGCAATCAGGATCGTACATCCTTGTATGCTTTGTTTCTTTTCGATATCTACGGGATTGGTGATCAAAAAATCAAAAGAATAAAAAGGTGCAAACATATAGGTGCCTTGCCAATCAAATTTTGATTGATCTGCTAACAAGATCTTTTTTTCTGCTTTTCGTAAAACATGTTGATTTACTTCCATTTCTTCAAATGAAAATGTTGTGGGTCCTTGACTGTTCTTAAAACCATCACAGCCAAGGCAAGCTACATCAAAATGGATGGCATCAATATGATCCAATGTAAAGGCTCCCGTTGCACATTGTGATTTCTTTAATACCTTACCCCCTAAAAAGATCAGCTCGTGTTTTTGGTTCGTAACAATATTCGCAATCATCAATGAATTTGTGATCACCAATAAATCTTTTTTTAAAGGAAGTAATTTTGCCAATGCCAACGTGGTACTTCCAGGTCCAATAAAAAGAGAAGAATGATCAGGAATTTCCTGCAAAGCCCGTTTGGCAAGGTCTTGTTTTAAGGAGGCATGTTCATTCACTTTCACATGGACCGCCACCTCACTATTATCTTCTTTACGACAAGCGCCTCCATGTATTTTATGAAGCAAACCTTGACTTTCCATTTGATTGAGATCTTTGCGAATGGTTTCCATACTCACATGATAGGTATTGGCTAAATCAATGACGCGGACCTTCCCTTCGGTTAGGATGGCTTGATAAATCTCTTGTTGACGCTCTTCCATCTTCTTTGACATATTTCTATTGTATCGAAAACTTGGCTTTTTGGCTATTGTTTCTATAAAACCAACTTTATTTTATTCTTATTTCGAAAAAAGCCAATTTTTTATTGTAGATTTTCTCTTAAAATTCTATTCTAAGGATGAAAAAAAGAGGAGGTTTTATCATGAAACTACAAGCTGCTTTAGATACACTCACATTAGACGAATGTGTGACCTTATTGGAACAAACCCAAGGTTTTGTCGATGTTGCGGAGGTTGGAACTCCTTTTATCATCGAACAAGGTATGGTGCCAGTTCGTACCTTCAAAGAAAAATTCCCAGACATTGAAGTTTTGGCCGATGCCAAAATTATGGATGCAGGTAAATATGAAGCCGATAAATGCTTCGATGCTGGTGCCGATATTGTTACGGTATTGGGTGTTTCCAATGATTTGACTATCAAAGGTGTCGTTGAAAGTGCCAAAGAACATGGCAAACAAGTCATGGTTGATATGATTGAAGTGAAGGATTTAGCCAAACGTACCAAGGAAGTGGATCAAATGGGTGTCGATTACATTTGTGTACATACCGCTTTTGATGTGCAAGCAACGGGGAAAGATCCTTTGGATGATTTGAAAGTTGTCAATTCAATCATCCAAAATGCCAAGTCTGCCGTAGCCGGTGGTGTCAAATTAGCTACCATCGATGCGATCGTGGCCCAAGGAGCAGGCATCATTGTTGTGGGTGGTGCCATCTGCAATGCCAAAGACCCAAGTGCCATGGCCAAAGAGATGAAGAAACATTTAAAATAGGAGGGATGCACATCATGAACAATCAAGAATATGCAAAGATCATCTTAAATGAATTGAATCAAACATTGCCTACCATCAATATTGAAAAATCCAATCAATTTGTTGATTTATTATTGCATGCGAAAGAAATCTTCTGTGCCGGCGCTGGTCGTAGTGGCTTTGCGGTACGTGGCTTTGCGATGCGTTTGATGCACATGGGATTCAATAGTTATGTAGTTGGTGAAACGTGTACCCCCAATATTGATGATACGGGTCTCTTAGTTGTTTGTTCCGGCTCTGGTTCAACGAAAAGTTTGGTCAATCATGCCCAAAAAGCCAAGGAAGTGGGGGCCAAGGTGGCTTTGATCACCATTGATCCAGAATCCCCTATTGCGAAAATGGCTGATGTAGTTATCGAAATCAGTGCACCAAGTCCAAAATCTGCAAAAGCGGGTGAAATCCAATCGATCCAGCCGATGGGTTCTTTATTTGAGCAATCCGAAGCTTTATATATGGACACCTTGATCTTGATGTTGATGGATAAAAAACATATGAATTCCGATACCATGTTTGGTCGTCATGCCAATATGGAGTAAATATGGAACCTGTCTTATTTTTAGAATCCCCCCTGATTGAAAAGCTATATGGTGGTCACAAGATCCAGGATAGCTTTGGCATTGGCGATCCTACCCAAAAAATTGGTGAATATTGGGTCATCAGTGCGCATGATCATGGTTTAAGCGTAATCACCAATGGTCCATATAAATCGCAAACCTTGAAAGATGTATATACCAATCATCGCGAATTGTTTGCGAATGATCCTCATGATAAATTTCCTCTTCTGATCAAGATCAATGAAGTCACAAAACCCGTATCGGTCCAAGTGCATCCCAATGATGCCCAATCGCATGGAGAAGGCAAAGCGGAATGTTGCTTATTTCTAGATGTAGAAGATGGATCAAAGATCATCCGTGGCCATACAGCCAAGACCAAAACCGAATTAAAACAACACATTGAAAACAACGAATGGGATTCATTATTGATTCGTAAACCGATCCATGATAATGATTTCATCTTTACGCCGCCAGGCATCATTCATGGCATTGAAGGCAAATTGATGATGGCCGAAGTCCAACAATCCAGCGATATGACCTATCGTCTCTATGATTATGATCGTTTGGTTGATGGCAAACCTAGACAACTCCATGTCCAACAAGCTTTGGAAGTGACAACCGTACCACACCAAGAACCAGAGATCCATCCTGTTACGATGGAAAAAGATGGAAATATCCAAATGACCTATACAGATAATCATTTTTTCAAGATTGATCGCTACCAGATCAACAACAAACAGACATTGGATAATCCTATATATTCTTGTGTCGTCATCTTGTCTGGACAAGGTACATTGATTCTTGATGATACCTCATATCCGGTAAAAGCAGGTATGGGCATGATCATTACTTCCCAAACAAAAACATATTCCCTTTCTGGTGTAATGGATGTGCTTGTCAGTCAGCCACCAAAAATGACTTAGTTAGAAAACCCGCTCCAAGAATCCAAGACAGAACCTAAAATTCTGCCAATCGGATTGTTAAGGCGGGCTTTTTAAGATTAATAAAATTTTGGTTTATTCTTTCTGTGTCTGATTGACGATCACGACGGAAAGAATCACACAAATGATACCGATGATGACATCGATGCGGATGGCTTCATGTAGAAAAAGAATGCTGTAAACGGAAGCAGATATCGCTTCGACAGATGAGAGGATTGCTGCCCTGCTGACTTCTACATATTTAAGACTAATGGTATATAGAAAATAAGGGAGTACACAGCTAATACAACCAAATAAAAGTCCAAATTCCATTCTGCTATGATCTTTTGTTAGTACAAATCCCAATGTATGCCAATCGGCTATCATTACCAGACCAATCGATGCGATAATAAAGGTATATAACATTGAAGTCACGGGATGATAATTTCTTCGAAGGAGTAATGCACTAAAGATCGAATACATGGCGTAGCAAAAGGCTGCCAAAAGTCCAACCGCCACACCGGATACATTGGATGAGCCGGCATTTTCAAAAATTCCGGAAACAAAGGTACATCCTAAAAAAGCAAAAATCAGTGAAATCACTTTATTTTTTGTGAATTTTTCCCGAAAAAAGATGGCTGAAAGAACGGAAACGATGGCTGGTGAAACATATAATAGAACAGCGGCTACGGATACGGAAGTCATATCAATGGCACCGTAATAAAAAATGGTAAATCCGACGATGCTTACCAGTCCACTGGCTACAAAAATCCATAAATCTTTGATTCGTATTCGAAATAGTTTTTTATTATATATGACCACCCACAAAATAAAAATAATGGTTGCTGTAATAACCCGAATGGCCGCTATTTCTTTTGATTGCAAACCCAAGCTTCTCCATTCTGTTACAAACAGACCCTGGGTTGCCCAAAGCATCCCTGCTAAAAGAATAAGATATACTTGATTTGACATTTTTCTTGTATCCAATCGTTAACCTCGAAAGAGGATTCAGTTTTCCGAAATCCTCTTTTCTTCTTTCGTAACACTTGCACCCAAGCGGATGCACAACCATCCACAAAACAATCCAATGACATTTGCCAATGCGATCCACAACATCGCAATCACCAAATTTTTCCAGTCCAAAAACGATACCACATCCAGCTTTGGGAAATATCCTGCATAATAGCCGGCAAACAGGCAGGAATAAGAATTAAAGGATGCTAAAGAGCAAGCAAACATTTTTGTTTTCAATGATAACATCAAGATAATGACGGTTCCGATTACCGTAAGCACTTGCACTCCCATACTAAATCCAGATGCGGCATAGGCAAGAATCGCAATGGCAGCCAATATGTATCCCTCGATCATCGGTGGAATTGATTTTTTAAATGCTTCCGGATTCGATCCAAGCGTAAAATACCAAGTCTCGCCAATAAACAAGGCCCAGACCGGAATTTTAATCAACCCTCCTAGACATGAAATTCCCGCCAGCACAGCAATCACTATATCCAAACGTTCAATTTTCATCTCCTCACCTCCCTGAAAATGTATGATATGAAAAATACCCGCTCCCTTTGGGTATACATTGCTATAACGATGACTCAATAGAGAGCAGGTAAAGATGCTTATTTCTGCACTGATTTCTTTAATTTAATGGTTGATCAAAGTCCGCGCTCATCCACTTTCAAGACGGCATTCAACATAACAGATGCCCCCTCTGTACAATGTTCAGGAGATGAATATTCTGGCTCACAATGTGATAAACCATCCTTAGATTGTACGAAAATCATGGTTGTCGGCAATACATAGGCTGCAAATTGGGCATCGTGTCCGGCACCCGAATGAATATATTGATGGCTAACACCCAATTCTTCACAGGATTCCTTAACATATCCGACCAACGTCTTATTCCAATAAACCGTATCACGATTCCATGCTTTTTCTACTTCACAGGTGCAACCCGCCCATTCTTTATTTGCACAATCTTTTACAATCTGAAGTACTTGATTCAATAACTCTGGACTTTCATGACGACAGTCAAATGAAAATTCATAATAATCTGGAACACAGGTATGAACGTTTGGATGACACTGTACTTCACCTGTAGTATAAACCAACTCTGGATGTCCTAGTGCATCGATCGTTTTATGCAAATACAACAATGCTTGTGCAGCTGCATAGAATGCATCTTTTCTCTTTGGCATTGGGAAGGTACCAGCATGGGTCGTTTGTCCATAGAATTTCAATGTATAATTAAACATTCCTAAGACACAGTCAACCACACCAATATCATTTCCAGCATCTTCCAGGATTGGTCCCTGTTCAATATGTGTTTCAAAATAACATTCATATTTTTCCGGCGTCAAACGATATTTTTTATCCCCTTTAAAGCCTGATTTGTCCAAAGCATCTTTGAACGTAACCTGTGGATCAAGAACGCTCTTTGAATTCATCATATCTTCATATTTAAAGCCTGTTTTGATCTCATCTGGTAGATAATCGTAACAAATGATTCCAGAAGACATCATTGCTGGCGGATAAAGGGATCCCTCTTCATTTGTCCAAATCATCGCTGTCAAAGGATGCTTATGTGGAATCTTTTTCTCTGCCACAGTTTCCAAAACTTCCATGGCACTCATGACACCAAGAATACCATCATAATTTCCACCGTTACGAACAGAATCACAATGGGAACCCATCACAATTCTTTTTGCGTTTGGATCCGATCCAGGAAGAGTGGCATACATATTTGCGACGTCATCAATCTCGATGGTTGCACCGATGGCTTCCATTCTCTTTCGGAATTCATTTCTTGCCTGAATATCCGCTTCAGACAGCGTATATCTAGTGATTCCACCATGACCAGCGTCACCATACTGTGAAAATGTTTTAATTTTATCTTCCATTCGTTCTAAACTTGCCTTATACATTTTTAAATCCTCCTTTTCTAATTGATTCTATTTTAAAAATGCTTTCCTAACGTCTTGGGATACGTTTTACGTATTTGCCCATGCCCGGTTTTCCTACAAATTCTCCATGATCATATACAAGATTTCCACGGAGGAATGTTTTTACTGGATATCCATGAAGCTCTTTGCCTTCCCAGATCGTATGATCATAGTCACTATGCATATTATTGACAGAAATCGTGAAATCTTTCTTTGGATCATACAATACAATGTCAGCATCTTTGCCAACAGCAATCGCTCCTTTGTCTTCACATCCAAAAATCTTCGCTGGATTTGTTGCGCAAACCTCAACAACTTTTTCAAATGAAATTTTTCCAGTGTTGGCTGCATCGAGCATATATGGATAGAGATTTTCTACACCTGCACATCCGTTTGGAATCTTTGAAAAATCATCTTTTCCCCAGTCCTTTTCATAACTTTGGAATGGACAATGATCGGTTGCGACTGTATCGATAAATCCGGCTTTCAATGCTTTCCACAATGCTTCTTTGCTTGCTTCACCTTTCATTGGTGGTGAGCATACAAAGTTTCTGCCATCTGGACGTTTATATACATCACAAGTAAATTCCAAATACTGTGGACAGGTTTCTACATAAACCGGCTTTCCATCCATTTTTGCTTTTTCACAAGCTTCCAATCCCTCTTGATCGGACATATGTACGATATAAACCGGTGTATCCAGATGCGATGCCCAATGAACCACGCGCTTATCGGCTTCCGCAGCGACAAATTCTGGACGACTCATATAATGATACCAGGCACTCGTTTTACCTTCTTTCAGATATTGCTCTGTCCGAAGATCGATCAAATCTGGATTTTCTGCATGCACATTGATCATCATACCAAGTTCTTTGGCACGAAGAAGAAGTGTGGCAAGCATACCATCATCGACCATCATACCTTCTTTTTTATAGACTAAGAAACACTTCAGACTTGTGATTCCCGCTTCGGCTGCTTGTTCCATCTCTTCCAAAATTTGACCACCGTTTAAATCGGTGATACAGCAATGGAATGCATAATCACTACAAGCATCGGTTTCTAAGATTTCCTTTTTGGAATTGACTAGTCCGAGAATCGTCTCGCCCTTATGCTGTACTGGATAATCAAAGATAGTTGTAACGCCTCCGCAAACAGCAGCACGTGTTCCCGATTTGTAACTGTCTGCCGATACGGTTCCGCCAAAAGGCATTTGCATGTGCGTATGCACATCGATTGCACCCGGCAATACCAACATTCCAGTTGCATCCTCAACTCTATCCGCTTCTACTGGAAGATCTTTTCCGATTGCGACGATTTTCTCCTTGTCGATAGCTACATCTGCCTGAAAACTTCCAGATGCTGTGACTACAGTCCCTCCTTTAATCAATAAATCCATGTAAGTACCTCCTTTTCTTATATTATTGTTTTTTAATAGGTGACGAATCTTCTGCTAAATCCGCAAAACGTTTCGTCGTCTACATGGTGATTCATTTTTGTATATCTAATTTGCTTCGTAGATAAACTGACAAATTGTACAAAGTGGTGGATCTTCCAATACATCGATAGAACTTGGATAAGGTGGATCTTCCGGTACTTGGATGATCTTAAATGCCCTTACCTCAATCAATGCTTTCTTTCCTTTCTGTTGTTTGATCCTGGCGATAAATTCCATATAATCCCCCGCAAAAATGGGTTCATACAAACGAACTTTACGTACTTCTAGGCAATGTCCTGTATTATGAAATACCTTTGCCATAATTCGGTTGGCACAATCATTCATCAAAGTAATGCTTCTTGCTCCATTTACAACACCACCGCCATAAAAAACATCTCGATCTGACATTCTATATCTCATTGTAACTGTATCCATAATAAAAGCTCCTTTTCTCTATCTATCCTATTAAAGTTCGATAACTTCATCTTCTGGAAAATCTTCATTTGCTCGCCATGGATCTTTCACAAGACCATCTGGTTGCTCGCCTCTTTGGAGATGTTTCTTTACGACCAAACGTACCATGCCCTCCGTACACAAAACTGGTTCATCAAACCAAACCATATCTCCTGGTTTATAATTGGTTTTTCCGGCACGATAGGCAGGCGTTGCTAGTTTAAAGACTTCAATTTTACAATCACGAGACGTATTTCCGACATGAACCATGGTTGCCTTATATTCCATCATATCGCCCACATATGCATTTTCATAAATCTTGCAGTCACGATATCCAAGACATAAAGACTCATCCCCGTCATTTAAGATCATCTGTTCGGTTTCTACGTCCCCGATAAAATCCCATTGACGACCAAAAGGAACAAGACCGTCCTGATTGTTCGCATCGGCTGTTGTCATGTTGTAGCTAAGATAAGATGTTTTTCTTGCCATTTTTATTGTCCTCCATTTTCTAAATCAATGCTTATAATGACCAACATTTATTTTTGACTGCTGACAAAATTTTGTCGCAGTAAAGATCCTTTCACTAATTTGATATACCGTTTAAAGAACACCTTCTTCTTGCAGCTTTGCTTCTTCTTCTTTGGTTAAATGGAATACTTCACAGTTATCCTGACCAAGAAGGGGAGATGCAAATGTAACCTCTCCCGGGCTGGCAGACAATTTTGCCACAACCCCCTGAAAAGCTAGGTCACCAGCTGTCGGATGGTTCACATGGACAATCATATCTCGGGCTTTTGTATGTGGATGTTCAATGGCTTCTTTTATATTCATTACCGGGCCACACGGAATTCCCGCCTCGTCCATCATGATTTCCAACTCTTTCTTGGTATAATTCTTTACCCAATCACTGATAATGTTCTGCAAACCACTCTTATAATTTTGTACACGCAGATCATTGGTTTTATATTTCTCATCTTCAAGCAATTCTGGTTTTCCAATTGTTTGGCAGAATTTTTTCCAAAGTCTTTCATTGCCAACGCCCAGTGCCACATATCCATCCTTACATGAATAAACGTCAAACGGTGCAATGGATGGGTCAATATTTCCATTTCTTTCGGATATGATGCCATTCATGGTGTAATAAGGAATTGCCGCTTCTAGCAAAGAGAAAATCGTATCAAACATGGCTACATCGACAAGCTGTCCTTCTCCTGTTCGATCCCTGTAATGCAGGGCAACCAAAGCACCTAATGCCTGATAGATACCGGATACATGATCGGCCACCGATGGTCCGACCTTAACTGGCGGTTGATCCTTAAATCCAGTCAGGTATAACATTCCTCCCATGGCTTGGGCAACGATGTCATAACAAGGACGATGACTGATTGGGCTGTTCAAGCCAAATCCAGATCCAGAAACATAGATAATTCTCGGATTGATCTTTTTGATCGTTTCATAATCAATCTTCAATTTTTTGGTGACGCCACCTTTATAATTTTCACAGAGAAAATCTGCATCTTTAACCAAATCATAAAACATCTGCAAACCTTTTTCTGATTTTAAGTTCAGCGTACATCCCTTTTTATTTCGATTCACATAGCAGAAGAATCCACTCTCACCGCTTTTCTTATCAAATGGTCCCCAGGTACGGCATTGATCACCATGTACTGGTTCGATTTTGATTACATCAGCTCCATAATCTGCCAAAATCATCGTACAAAACGGTCCGCTCAAAGCAGATGTGAGATCGATGACCTTTAGCCCTTCCAATGCTTTTTTCTTTTGTGTCACTCTATTTTCCTCCTCCTCATTTGATTCAATTATTTTTTGACGAATAGAAAAGAAATCCGTCTTGATTTGATATAGATAAATATGTATAAAAAGGCATACCCATACATCTTCGTGATGGTCGATCCCTTTGTATTTCCCTTTTTGTATGGTTTCTTTTAATGAAAGCCTTTGACCGAATGAATAGAAGAAGTTCAGTGTCTATGATCATCGTTTCATGGATTCATGATATTTCAAATTTTGTTCATCGGTCTTAGCAATCTTATCTTTGCATTCAGTGTATTCTATGTAGAAAGTACAGAGTCAAATATTTATTTTTGGCATTTCAATTATTTTTCTGTGATGTTTAGATAACTCTCTAGTTACTAGAGAGTTCAATTGAGATATGTTGACACTTTCTCAACAATTCTATTAAAATATAGATAAACTTTAATGTATTTACGATATATTATTATCTTAAGGAGTGAAGATTTTATGCAAAAGGAGCGTTATTCAATTGGTGATGCCTCAAAAAAATGTCATATTCCTGTTCAGACCATCCGCTATTACGACGATATCGACTTGCTCAAACCCCAATATCGGGATACGAACAGCAAATATCGCTATTATTCCAAGTCTCAACTGACAACGCTAATGATCATTCGCAGACTTCGTGACATTGATTTTTCAATCAATGAAATCAGAGAAATCCTGACCAACACAAATCTTCAGTCATATGAAGAACGACTGCTGAATCACAAGAAATCTCTGGAAAATACCATGCAGACATTAAAAAAATCCGTTTCGGTCTGTGATGATCTTTTAGCTAAGATCCAATTGGGTCGAAAACTGAATGAGGGTGAGATTCCCAATGTGATCCGTTTAGAAAACTTTCCGAAAAGAATGCTTCTGTGCCAACGCGAAACCATGAAACTCTATTGTAATTACGAAGTTTCATTGGATCGATGGTACAACATTCTGATGGAATCCTTTTCTTCTAATCTCTTTGTCAAAGGAAATGTTTTTGTCATCTATCATTGTCATCCACTCGATCAGTTTTTAATGAAAGACTGCGATGTTGAATTTTGTATTCAAGTGATCCCCGAAGCGGGAGTAACCACAGAAACAGACATTGACTCCAATCATATTGTTAACTGGGAATGCAAACTCGCTGCCACCTTATGTCATCTAGGAAAATATACGGATATCATTCAAAGTCATATCAAACTATTGCAATGGATCAATAAAAACGGCTATTCCGTAATTGGTCCGATTTCCGAAGAGTTTATCATTTCTCCTCTGGATACAAATGATGAAAATTTATATCTGACAAAAATCATTGTTCCTATCGAAAAGAATCAAAAATAAATCTTAAAGATACAAAAATGCTCCCCAACGGACGAACAAGTTTGATTACTTGTTATCTGCCCGATAGGGAGCCTCTTATTTTTTCAAAATTGGTTGCATGATAGTCTACAAAAAAAGGTAAGCAGTTCATCAACGGATGGATGATGCAATGGGTTCTTTTCCGAAAATGTATTCATTAAAGCGAGAAGCACTTTGCCCACATCCGCTTCAATTCCAATATCCGCTATCTGAAAGATGGGTGCCAACGGATCTGTATTGATCGCTATGATCTTTTTAGCCTGCTTCATCCCAATGATATGAAAATTCGTTCCAGACACCCCACATCCAATATAAAGCTGTGGTGCAACACGTGCCCCCGATAAACCAATTTCACGATTTGCGGGGATCCATCCCAGGTCTACAGCGGCTCTGGTTCCGGTAATCTGTGCTTGAATACAGTCAGCGACCTGAAGTGCTAAATGAAAATTGCTTTTATTTTGCAATCCTCTTCCACAACATAAGATCACTTCTGCCGTTTGTAAATCACCCGTCATACAGCTCATTTGCACAAGCTTTATTCGAAAATATCGCGGCTAATGATCAGTCTCTGGATTTCATTCGTTCCTTCGTAAATTTGCGTGATCTTTGCATCTCGGAACATCCGTTCTAGATGATTTTCTCTCATGTAACCGGCACCACCCATATTCTGGATACACTCTGTCGTCACTTTCATCGCTAGGTTCGAGCATGCCAGTTTTGCCTTGCATGCAGAAACGGCAAAGTTTTTGCCCATCTGCTGTTCCCAAACGCCTTTATACAGCAACAACTTACACATGTCGATTTCTGTCTGAAGATCCGCCATGCGGAATGCCAAATATTGATTCTTATAAATCGGCTTGCCGAACTGTTCTCTTCCCATCATATAATCTTTACAAATGGCAAAGGCCCCCTCGGCAATACCAAGGCTCTGTGCTGCCACACCTAAGCGTCCTGCATTCAATGCGGTCAATGCGTATTTAAATCCCTTTCCTTCTTCACCAATCATCCGATGAGCTGGAATCACGGCATTATCAATTAAAATTTCTGCTACCTTGGCCGTACGGATCCCACATTTATTCTCAATATGTCCAATGGAAATTCCTGGTGTTTTTTTCAGATCAACCAAAAAAGCCGTCAATCCTTTTGGTCCTTTGGAAAGATCTGTATTTGCTATTAGCATTGCATAATCGGCAACCGCCCCATTGGTGATAAAATGTTTCTTTCCATTCAGGATAAAATGATCTCCCTCTCTTACAGCCGTTGTCTTAGCACTTCCTGCATCCGATCCAGCATCGGGTTCTGTCAGGGCAAAACATCCCAGACTATCGCCAGCAAACAACTTTGGCATGCAATGCATCTTCTGCTCTTCACTGCCAAATGTATCCACGCCCGTTGTAAAGGTAGAAGAAATCGCATAGGAAATTCCAAATGCGGAGTCCACTTTACAAAGCTCTTCAACGACCAGGACAAATGCCAAGTAATCATTTCCATGACCACCATATTTGGGATCAAATTGTAAGCCGATCAAACCGCTCTCTCCCAGCTTTTTCACCAGACCCATATCATATGTCTCATTGACATCTCGTTCTATCACAGTCGGAAGCAATTCCTTCTGTGCAAACTCTCTGGCACGCTGCTGAATTTCTTTTTGATAATCAGTCAATTCAAAGTCAATCATAAATACCTCCTTCTGCCAATCTGTGATGGCAATCTTCGATCCGTTATCTTTTAAAAAATTATAGAAGACCTATCCGAAAGAGAGTCAATATGATTTTTTTACTTTTTTTGGTGTATTTTTTCCATTTATTCAAAAACCCTCAAGTAAGAAGACAGTTTTCATTGTTCTCTTTCTTAAAAAAAAGATGGCTTGTTAGCCACCAAAAATTACTTATTTTTTCTGGGAATCATCAAAATTAAATTGACTAAAGTCGATCACATCGCCAATGGTTGTCGGTCGACTTTTTTCTTGATAGTGATATACTTTGCCAAATGTTTTTTCAAACAAATCATCATCTCGCAAGATTTGAAGCAAATGGGCGGTATTTCTAGCATCATCCAACCCATTGTGTAACTTACCTTCAAGCGATAAGCCTGCCACTTGACAGGCATCGGCCAAAGATGTTCGATGATCCATAAATGCAAGACCATCAAATTCCAGTTGTAAATCGGTCCATTGATCGAGCACATAGGTTTCAAACGTATCAAATGCATATTCCTTTAAACAAGCTTCTTGTACGATTTGTTGACGATCACTCATAGACCAAGAAACCATTTCAATTTCCCCATCAAAGTGTTCGATCCATAAAAAGAATGCATGAATGGCGTCTTTAAAGCAAGGTGCCTGTCCAATCATTTGCGTGGTGATACCCGTCAAATGCGTATAAAAATCTTCTACCTTATCATCATATTGTGGTTTGACATAGGTCGCATACGAATCCATTTCTTGATACGTTTCATTCAAAGCAATGGCACCAATTTGAATAATTTCCATCTTGGCATAGAGTCGCTCTTTTTGATAACGATTTGGAATGGCATTCATTTCCAAATCAACAACGATATGTACCATGATCCATCCCCTTATAATGTATGAAAGATCTCATCAATTTGTGCTTTCGTCGCCAAACCCGAATGAAAAGCTGTAGCCGATCCACAGGCCGTACCTAACTTTTGAGCATAGGCATAGTCTTTTTTATCGAGGTATCCCGCAATAAAGCCAGCCACCATCGAATCACCAGCACCAACCGAATTCACGACCGTTCCTTTGCCAACCCCCAATTTGTGGACTTCTCCACTCTCATCCACCAAAATCGATCCATCTCCTGCCATTGAGACCAATACATTTCGTGCCCCCATCGTTTGTAGTTTTCGTGCATAGAAAATAATATCTTCCTCTTTCTTTAATGACACATGGAACATATCGCCCAGTTCGATGTTATTGGGTTTGATCAAGAAAGGATGAAACGATAGGATCTTAAGCAATAAATCTTTTTCCGCATCCACGACAATATCAACATTGGCCGTAATAGCCTCTAAGATCCGATGATACGAATTAGCATCCATGGTCTGGGGAATATTTCCCGACAAAATGATCAAATCTCCCCCTTTGAGTTGAGATACTTTGGCCAATAAACGCGAAAAATCAAGCGCTGTTACTTGCGGACCCATCCCATTGATCTCCGTTTCTTTATCCGATTTCATCTTGACATTGATTCGTGTCCTGCCTTTTTCTACATGTACAAAATCCGTATGCACGCTCATCTTTTGTAATCCATGTTCTAACTCTTCACCGGTAAAACCCGCCACAAAACCTAGGGCAGTTGATGTATAGCCTAATTCAGCAAGAATATTTGAAACATTGATGCCTTTCCCACCATAATACATATGTTCTTCTTTGGTTCGATTGATTTGTCCAGCTTGAAAATGATCCACTTGAATGACATAATCCAAAGCTGGATTTAAGGTTACTGTATAAATCATAAAAGAATCTCCTGTTTTTATTCATTATAATATAAAAAAGCGTTCCTATCACAAGGATAAGAACGCCACATCCTATTTATCGATTGACTGTAATGGCATTGTAGTCATCAACAATGACTTTAAACATACGATCCGATGGTTTTAAACCAACATATTTTTCGACAGCTGCTTCTACACCATTTTCTTTGATGTAGTTTTGTAACTCAACCGCTTGGGCATCGTCTTTATTATAGAAATGCAAAGCATAGGCAACTCCCTTCAACAAGGCTGAATTATCCAAACCATATTTTTCACACATATTAGCTGGACCCATGATACGATCGTTGTAAGAAATCTTACGAATGGGTTCTCGACCTACGCGAGCCCCTTCATCATGTGTTTTTGGATTTCCAAAACGCTTGATGAACATGTTTTCACAATAATCCACTAAAGATTCGTGGGAGAATCCATATTCTTTTTCTAGAGCGGCTGCACTTTCCATAACGGCTGCCCGTACTTCTTTGACCAATTCTGGATCATTTAATACATCTTGGACAATATCTTTTCCATTGGCATAACCAATATAAGCAGAAATCGCATGACCGCAATTGATCATATAGATCTTTCTTTGTAGATGACGATCTAGATCACTTGTATATTCGGCTCCTTTGATTGGTTCATCATCTGGATTGACCAATTTATCTTTTTCAATGGCTAGTTCATAGTTGACACCAATATCAATACCTTTATGTCCATTATGTTCGCCATCGAAAACCATACGGTCTACAGCTGTATTTGGATAAACACCAACTTCATCCAATTCGGCTTGGGTAATTTCACCAGAATCAATCATCGCTTTGACTAAAATATCGGTACCATGCATGGCATTTTCACAAGCCATGACAACCACTTTTTCTTTGCCTTGTCCGACACGAGATTTCAAACCTTTTGCCAAGATTGGTGCAATCTTTGGTAAGTTTGTAGCCATGACCGATGTGGTAATGACCTTCGCTTCATTAATTTCAGCAATGACTTTCTCTGGCTCTTTGATGGAAGAAAGAGCTTCGATATGATCGATCTTCTTTTCTTTATAATTATTTTCGATCTGGAATAAATAATATTCATGATCTTTATTGATCAAATCGACCAATGCATCGACAACATCAACAAACACGACACGATATCCTGTATCATGTAACAATTCAGCAATAAATCCACGTCCAATTTTTCCTGCACCAAAATGTACGGCTGTTTCCATATGTATCCAATCCTCCCTTTTTATTTTCCTGTAAATAATGAATAAATACTATCCACATCCGCTTCCGCAATGGCTTCCACGGCCTCTTCCGAAGAACAATTCATCGCAATATTACTTAAAATATCCATGTGCTCATCACCTTTTCCGGCAATGCCAACCACCAATTTTACCGTTCCTTGATCACCCCATTGAATACCTTGAGGGAAAGTCATGATCGCAATACCCGATTTGATTACTTCAGCATTGGATCCCTCTACACCATGAGGAATGGCCAAACCAAAACCGATATGGGTATTAAATACTTTTTCTTTTTGTAGCATAGCTTCGGTATAAGCCGGTGTGGTATAACCACTCTTGTTCAACATTTCCCCTAATTTTTTAACAATTTCTTCTTTTGGTTCGCTTTTACAATGGGTCAAAATGTTTTCTTTGATTAAAATATCACTCATAGTGTTCTCCTTTTCTGATCAATGACTTGATAAAAATAATTTTGTAGAATACGTTCCAATTCCATCAAAATATCAGCTTGTGTACCCGTTTGTATCGTATGCAAGAAAGATTTCCAAGAAACTAAGGCACTGCTGATGGCACCTAACACATCCAAATGAACCTGGATGTATTCGTTTTCTGGTGCAATCATCCATACAACCGCTTTGGATGGCGATAAACTCGTATGTTGAAATTGTCCGGTCTGCGATTGACAAACCCAAAATATAGGTTTAGAAACACTTTGTGTACGACAATGCAACAAACAGATTTCTAGTTCTGGAATAACTTGAGAACTCAACTTTTCACGCTTGATGATCTTAGCCGCAATGGTTTTTGGATCACCCATCATCTCATTGCTCAATTGTTCCACAAGTTGATCAAACCGAATATCCGCAGGTACCACAAATTGTCGATAATTTGCTAATATTTCTTTGATAGCTATGGCTGTAGAGGCAATTTGATCCATATCTTGTCCCATGCCTTTTTGAATGGATGTTTCTTTATATTCATGAGAATACTCTTCAATTTTTTTTCGAATATGATGAATATCTTCTTCACTCAATAAAGGATTCACATGAACCGAATCCATATGTGGATGCTTGAATTCAAAGGTCGATACGAAAAAATCAATGTCGGATGCTTGATCCATATCATTGGTTCCCAAAGGAACCAATTCTACTGTATCTGGCAAGATCATTCGTAAATTGGTTTGCATCAACCGGGCTAAGCCAAATCCACTGGCACAAACCACACCAATACGAACAATACGAGTATATGTTTTCTTTTCTTGTAAACGCTCCAAAGCTGCACCAAAATGCATGGCCAAGTATCCAATTTCTTCATCTTGGATGGAATAGCCCGTTTCTTCCGTAATGACCTTAGCTGCATCTTTACATTTCGCAAAGACTTCAGGATATTGATCTTTTATATCTTTTAATAATGGATTAAAAATATTCAAATGATTTTGGAGTCGAATCAATACGGGTTGAAGATGAATCAATAAACCTCGTACAAAAATATCATCTTGTTCTAGGTCGTATTGATATTTTGGATCAAATCGTTCAATCATACGATGAACCATTTGAATTTGTTGATCATCAACCTGATCCAAATATTCATCCACCATCATGGTTGTGGAATAATCTTTTTTAGATCCTTGGATATGTACCTGCAAATAAGAAATTTCAACTTGAGGAATTTTGATTTGAAAAGCCTTTTCCATCGCTTTATGGATATTCTTGGCTAATTGTAACGATGCCAAATCTTTTTCATCCGTATTTAACCCTTTTTTCGGTTCGGCAATACCACCTTTTTGAATGCGATCAATACTGATCGCAATATGAATGACCAATGCAACATAAGCATTATCCGTCATTTGTTTAAAATACGGTTCGTCCATTGTATCTAAAGTATCCATCACCTTTAGGATCGTATCTTGATTCAACAAAGATAAGATGCCTGCTTTGGATGGACTTGAAAAAGATTTTTCAAACAATTCCCGTCGTTGAAATCGATCGAGTGAATAAAAACCATCACTATTTTCGTTGATGAATCGATTGACCGCTTCGCGATAATCGATTTCTTTTCCTTCTAGAACGATGCCATAGCCTGGGCGTCGAATGATTTCCAAATGATTTTGGTTCACCCAATCTTGTAAAGATTCCAAATCACTGGCAATGGTTGCTTCACTCACACCCAGACGATCGGCAAATGTAATTAATTTTTGTGGCGTTCGATCTCTTAATAATTCCAACAATAAGTAGCGACGACGCTCTTCAATATTGGTAAAATAAATTTCTTGATCTGCTTTTAATTCATTTTGAAGTGTTTGTTTGTCTTCGCTACTTCCTTGAATTTGAACGCCTATCCGTTTTTTTCGTACTAAAGAAAGATGGTAGGAACGCAAACCATAATCAACTGCTTCCAGTTCTCGTTGGATCGTACGTTTGCTTAAGCTCAATGTATCAGCCAGAGCTTGCTCTTTAACGGGATCCGAACTGTCCAAAAGGATGGATACAATTTTTTGTGATCGCGGTGAAAAATTCATACCAACTCTCCTTTATCTACTAACCTCTGGCTTCTTTGATCTCATTGACCAATTGATCATATTCTGGTGCAGCCATAAAGTTTGTGATCGTGATCAAACGAGCATTTGGTGCACTTTCCTTAGCACGTTCGGCCAGATCTTTATGACATACAACCACTTGTGTTCCTGCTGGTACATCCGATACCGAAGCATGTTGGACATCAATATCCGTCAAGCCAGCTGCCTGCAGTTTTTTCTTCAATACAGCAGCTCCCATGGCACTAGATCCCATACCTGCATCACAAGCAAAGACGATCTTTGTAACTTTGGCCAAATCAACTGTAGTTGATTTGGTTGTTTGTCCTTTGGATTCCGCTTTCATATCAGCCATTTGTGCACTGGCTTCTTCTAAGCTTTGGCCCTTGCCATTGGACATACGAACGATTGGACTTGCGATCAAGAATGATACTCCCGCTGCAATGACTGCACTTAGCAAGACAGCAAAGGTACTTCCTTTTGGTGCCATACCCACAAAAGCAATGATACTTCCTGGCGAAGCAGGTCCTGACAATCCTAGATTAAAAGCAACATTGTAGATCATGGCACTCATGCTTCCACCAATTGTTGCCAATAACAACAATGGATTCATCAAAATATATGGGAAAGAAATTTCATGGATACCACCCAATAAATGGATGATCAAAGCACCGGGTGCACTGGATTTGGTTGTTTCATCTTTTGAGAATAACCAATACGCTAATAAGACACCGGTACCAGGACCTGGATTGGTTTCAATCATAAAGAAGATGGACTTACCAAGTGATTGAACTTGTTCACCACCTAATGGCGTAAAGATACCGTGGTTGATCGCATTGTTCAAGAACAAGACTTTGGCTGGTTCTACGAAAATGGATACCAATGGTAACAAGCCATGTTGTACCAAAATGTTGACACCACCATTTAAGAACGCTAAGATCGCACCCATGAATGGACCAATCAAGAAGAAACCAACAATCGCAAGCAACATACCAAGGATACCAATCGAGAAGTTATTGACCAACATCTCAAATCCAGGCTTGATATGACCATCTACAGCCTTGTCAAATTTTTTGATGATCCAACCACCCAGAGGACCAACGATCATGGCGCCCATCAACATTGTATATTGAGGTTCACCCATGATAACACCAATACAAGCAATGGCACCCATGACCGCTCCACGATCACCAGCAACCAATTTACCACCTTGGTACGCAATCAATAATGGTAAGACATAAGATAAGAATGGGCCGACCATTGTGCTTAATTGTTTATTAGGCATCCATCCTGTATCAATAAATAAAGCAGTAATTAATCCCCAAGCAATGAAAGCCCCAATATTCGGCATGACCATTGCACTAAGGAAGCGTCCGAATGATTGAATTTTTGATTTCATATATCTTTTTCTCCCTATCTGTATTCAAGTTTTTTGTTTCCGGAATCCTCTCTTGAATTACAGGTTCATTATAAAAAAGCTGAAAGCGTTTTCCAATCTTTAGAATTTTGAATTTGTCATTTTTAAAAGTGACAAAACTAAATAGTTGAATTATGCTTTATATAAAGCATAATTTCTCTTTTGAATACATAAAACTTGAATTTTTTTCCTCCCTTCTTTTTGTGGTTTTATGTATGAATGAAGTCATTCTATTATTATTGTATAGACTTCATATGGAAAGCCGGATCCTTTCCATGCTTCAGCTCATTTATCGATATAGATTTCTCTTCAATCATTATAAACCATTTGAAATTTTAATAATATATTTATATTTACTTATTATAAATTATATAGACATATTTATATATTATTAACTCGCTTAGCAATCTCATCAATACAATCTTTGGCTTGTTCCAATTGACCAATGCGATCAAAAAAGCCATGATCTAGCCCTTCATAATAAAGAACTTCTACTTTAGGCAATCGTTTTTCAAAAATCTCATTACAAATGCGATAGTAATCAAATTCGGCCTCAATCATCAATACTGGTGGGAAATGGGAAAGATCTTCTATATATAAAGGCGATATATTTGGATCTTTTACATCTTTCTGCTTCGGTACATACATTTTTTTCATATCCATCGAAAGATTTCGAAACCGATATAAACGATTCATGATACGATCTTTCTGTGTATCCGCCATTTCATAGAAATCATAATTCCAATGGTATTCTGTCTCATCATAAGTTGCTACATCCAAGGCAGCATAAATCAAGATGCCATAATCAATGGCATGCTTTGTATCTTGAGCCATACAACAAGTGGCTAAATTGCCACCTGCACTATCCCCCATGATACAGATATGGTCATAACCTAATGTCTGGATCCAATCTAAAATGCCCATACAATCTTCAATGGCACCTGGAAACATCGTTTCCGGCGATAAGCGATATCCAATGGAAATCACCGTTGCCTCACTTGTTTGTGCCATGTATTTGCATTGCGCATCTTTGGATGCGATGGTCCCCGAAAGAAAACCACCACCATGAATATAATAAATCACATTTTTCTTATCGCCTGCCGTTTGATACATACGTACAGGAACATAATGATCGCTAACCCAAATATTACGATCTAGAATATCTATAGGAACAGAGGAAATATCCTCACCCATTGCTAGGGTACTTCGAGCTCCCAATACCGACACCTCACTAGGGTCTGAATCATATCGATCATAAAAATCCTCGTGAATGATCTTTGGCAACTCACGCTCATAAACTTTCTTTTCGAAAGCATGGGCTCTTGTTTCTTCTAATTTTGGTTTAATGATCTTCTTCATGTATTTCATTCTCCTAATAGATAACGAGCGGTTTGCGCATCGGTAATCAAGACATTGATATACGAATGCCAGCTCTACGAATCATTCAGACGTAATGTCTATGTCTTTATATATGGATTATATCCCTTCTATACTTGCTCCAAGCAAAAAAATTAACTAAACATTTAGTATCGCAAGATTATGGTGTACTCTTTTCAAAATTCTTTTCTTATCAAGTGCTTACATACATATCTCTTTTAATTTCAAACGTATTTTATAGATACATCATCAAAAGACTATATATCTTTTCCTAATTTGCATCTTATTCATAACGCAAATATTTTCATACAGACCTAATTATGTAAATAAAATCATTATATATTTTATTTTGAAAATATATATCATTATATTTATTTCGATTTTTAATATACTTTTATAATTACTTTTGTAATAATATACAATTATTAATTGCTTTTATTCGTTATTTTTAACATCTTTTACGATTTATTGTTAATATTATCGCATTTTTATATTGACTTATTAAATATCCCTACATATAATGAAATCGTAAAAATGATACAGAAATAAAAATACATTTCATTTATCTCAAGGAGGGTTCGTTATGAAAGACATTCTAAAAATGGATATCAGTGAAATGGTTGATTTGGACTTTGATTGTTCATGTGGGAAACATCATACATTCCCTGTCCATGACATCGACATTAAAAAAGGAGCCATCAATGATCTACCAAAAATAGCAGCTCCTTTCAAAGATTCTTCAATCTTGGTCGTATTTGACAACAACACCTACGAAGTAGCTGGTAAAAAAGCGGTCGAATTATTAAAAGCAAACGGCTTCAAACATGTTAAAGAATTATTATTTGATGTTGGCGACGATATTCTTTTGCCTGATGAAAAAACATTAGGACGTATCGTACAAGAAGAAGATCTGGACTGCAAACTGGTGATTGGTGTCGGATCCGGTGTGATCAACGATTCTTGCAAATTTGTTACTTCTCGTACCAAATTACCATACATCATTGTAGCCACTGCACCTTCCATGGATGGATATGTAGCGGATGGAGCCCCAATCATTTCCCATGGCTACAAATATTCTCCTCTTGCCCATTTGACCTATGGTTTGATTGGTGATACCGACATCTTAAAAACCGCACCCCAAGATTTGATCCAAGCGGGTTTTGGCGATGTAGTTGGCAAGATCACCGCATTGACCGATTGGGATCTAGCCGTCAAAGCCAATGGCGATGACCGCTGTGACACTTGTGTCCAATTGGTCGATAAAGCGCTCGATAAATGTTTCTCTAGCGTAGAAGGCTTGCCAAAACGCGATCCCGAAGCTTTAGGAAATTTAATGGAGGCTTTGACCATCAGTGGTGTTGCCATGGGCCTTGTCAATATTTCTCGCCCCGCCTCTGGAGCTGAACATATGTTGTCCCATTATTGGGAAATGGATTTCATCGCTCGGGGCTTGAATCCCAATCATCATGGCATTCAAGTCGGTGTCGCAACACCAGTTATTGCTCGTATTTTTGAATTATGTGAAGATATCTTACCGGCTGGAGTAATGGATTGGTGTGCTTCTCCTGAAGAAATCCGAGCTTTATTGAAAAAAGGCGGGGCTCCTACTTCACCAAAAGAGATTGGAATTGAAAAAGATTTGTTCCATCGTAGCATTTTGGAAGGCTATAAAGTACGGCCTCGCTACTCCATCTTACAATTCGCCAAAGATCATGGACGCTTAGAAATCATTGCCGATGTATTAACCGAAGAAATTTATGGCAATGCAGAAAATATCGATTATTCATCATTATTTAATAAGGAGGAAAGAAAGATGAAAATTGCATTTGGATGTGACCCTAACGCAACCGATTTTAAGAAAGAATTAATGGAATTCACAAAAGAACTGGGATATGATGTTGTCGATTATGGCAGTGATGATCCCATCTATGCCAACGTAGCCTTCAAAGTAGCCAAAGATGTGGCTAATCATACTTGTGATCGTGGCATCTTATTATGTGGAACGGGAATTGGTGTATCCATTGCTGCCAATAAAGTGAAAGGTGCTTATGCTGCATGTATCCATGATGTGTATCAAGCCCAACGTGCCGAATTGTCGAACAACGCCAACATCATTACAATGGGAAGTCAGATCATTGGCATCAACTTGGCCAAAGAATTAGTGAAAGAATATTTATCTTGTACTTTTGATACAAATAGTCGTTCCATGCCAAAAGTACAACGCATCATCAATTACGAAAACGAATCGATTTCTGCTTGATCAATCGTAGAGGAGAGTTCAACTCTCCTTTTTTTATTGTTTGATATTCGATAATTTCGTATAATTTCTTTAAAAAGGAAGTGTCCGCATGAAAAAAGTGGTAGATGATATTCGCTTGATGACAAAAATTAGCGATATGTATTATAACCAAGGCATCAATAAACAAGATATTGCCAAACAACTGCAAATTTCTCGTCCCATCGTGATTCGCATGTTGAAATCAGCACAAGACCTTGGTATTGTTGACATTCATATTCGGAATTTAGATTTGATTCATCATTGGGATCTAGAAAATGAATTACAGAAAAAATTTGATTTGAAAGAAGTCATCATCGTTGACCAACAACCAACTTCGGAAGCTTTGAAACAATCTTTAGGAAAAACTGCTTGTCAATATCTTCACTACAACATCAAAGATCAAGATACCATTGGCATTTCCATGGGAAGTACGCTTTATTATATGATTGAAGCTATGCAACCCATTCAAAAAGACGTCACCATTGTTCCTTTGATTGGCGGACAAGGAACCGTTGCCAACAATCTTCACTCCAATTCTTTGGCTCATGTCATGGCTGATCGATTGAGTGGGCAAGCCATATCCTTGCTTGCTCCGGCCCGTGTAGCCAATCGTCAGCTGCAGCAAGGCCTACTGAAAGAAGAAAGCATTGCCTCGGTATTGACCTATGGCAATCATTTGGATATTGCGATCGTTGGTATTGGTTATCCCAACGAAAAAGAATCTTCGATCATGGCGACGGGTAACTATAAAGAAAACGAAGTTGAAGAACTATTAAACAAAAAGGTAGCTGGTGAAGTAAACATGCAGTTTTATGATATCGAAGGCAAAACCGCCCCCTATAAATCCTATAACAATGTGGTCGGTGTCAATATTCACAAGCTAAGAAAAGTTCCTCTTTCCATTGGCATTGGTGGTGGCATAAAAAAAGCCAATGCCATCAAAGGTGCCATTGCCGGAAAATACATCAATGTTTTGATCACCGACATAACTTGTGCTCAAAAACTCATCGATGGCGAATCCTAAGATCCGCCATCTTTTTTACTCCATTTCTCGCCAATACGGATTTGGCGTAGCCAAGATACAATCCGCATGCCCATCGATCGAAATCGTTTCTTTTGGCATCAATAAAAGACTTGTTCCTGGTTCAACCAAAGTATTATCCACCAGAATACGGCCCGATAAGATCGTGCAAACGGCTGCTATTTCACTCGGATTGGAAACACGATCTTGCACATGTTTATGAATCAGATCAAAAGCATAGAATGCAGCATGTCGCCCTGTAGAAAAGGTTTGTTTGATTTCTTTGTTTGTTGGAATCATGGTCGCTAACGCTTTTTCAATATGTAACTCACGCTTGTTTCCTTTTGCATCTTTTCGATCATGATCGTACAAACGATAGGTAATATTCGTCGATTGTTGGATCTCATAAATCAAAGCACCATGCGTCAAAGCATGGACAGTACCTGCTGGCGTAAACAACAAGTCATTGGTTTTTACAGGATATTTCTTTAATACGTGATGAAAATCTTTCTTTTCAATGGCTGCTTGAATCGACTCTTTTGTTCCTTCGACATTTTCTGCATAGACCCATCCCTCTTTGGGCGCTTCAATAAAATACCAAGCCTCACACTTTCCATACGGCTTATTTTCATGGTCCTGGGCAAATCCATCGGTTGGATGCACTTGGATGCTGACATCGAATTTAGCCGCATCAAAACTAACCATGATTGGATATTCTTCGTTTGGCAATAAACCAAAAGCAGCTGGATCCTTTTGGATCAACGATCGCAATGTTGTCTGTCCGATTGGATTATCAATTCCTTCAATTGCCGCACAAGAATAAACAATTCCCGTGTGTTTACTTGTAGCTCCATACGCTTGTAGACGCTCATCACCCCAAATTTTATCCATTGAAATTGGCTTTAAGATATACATATCTACTTCCTCATTTCTATTATTATATCTTTCATAAATATTGTATCTTTTCTAAAAATGGGTTACACTCTTCATACAAAAGATTCCAATTTTTTGTACAAAAAAGACAACTGGTTTTGATTGACCTCCCAGTATAATCATAGGCAACACTTTTTATGTTGAAAAAAAGTACCCGTCTATGACTTGGTACTTTTTTTAGTTAGGAGCGAATATGAGAAAAGTAATCATTGATTGTGATCCAGGCATTGATGATGGCTTAGCTTTGATGTTGGCCTTAAGTAGTCCGGAAATCGAAGTCATTGGCATCACGATCGTATGTGGCAATACCCCGGTAGAGATGGGGTTTGACAACACCAAAAAAATTCTAAAATTCATGGATCGATTGGATATCCCCATTTATAAAGGAGCGACAAAACCTTTAAAAAAGCCGCCTGTTCATGCCTTAGATATCCATGGTGCCGACGGCTTAGGAGAAAGCTTTCTAGAGGCGGTCCCAGGCTATGAACAAAAAATTCATGCGATCGAATTTTTATCCAAAACATTAAAACAAGACCCCTGTACCGTTATTGCGATTGGCCCAATGACCAATTTGGCCCAGCTCATTGACCAAGATCCATCAGCTTTTGATGCCATCGACACTTTGGTTTCGATGGGCGGCACCTATCAAGCGCATGGCAATTGTTCCCCTGTCAGTGAATACAATTATTGGGAAGATCCAGAAGCCGCCAAAATCGTCTATGCCCATGCCCAAAAGATCCATATGATTGGCTTAGACGTGACGCGACAAATTGTATTGACTCCTGAAATGCTGGATACATGGGAAAAGAAAAATAAAAAAGTGACCGACTTTATTCGTCAGATCACTCAATTTTATTTTTCCTTCCATTGGCACCAAGAACATATAAAAGGATGTATCATCAATGATCCATTAGCAGTTGCCTATGCGATCGATCCAACCCTCTGTTCTGGTTTTGAAGCCTATACCGACATTGAAACCGATGGCATTACTCGTGGTGAAAGCGTTGTCGATGCCTATGATTTTTATCACAAACCAGCCAATGCCAAGATCCTGACCCAAGTGGATGTAGCCCGCTTTTTTACGGAATTTGAAAGTCGAGTGATCAATTATGAAAAACATTAGTACCTATCATATTTGTGCCATCGCTTTTGCGATCGTCATCAATATCATCGGAGGACAAATTGCGCTTCTGTTGCATTTACCCATCTATCTTGACAGCATTGGGACTTTCTTCATTGCAGCTATATGCGGCCCCATCTATGGCATGCTCCCCAACGCTTTGAGCGGTGTCGCTATGTGGATGTTAGGTGATGTCTATTCCCTCTACTATGCTCCCGTTGGTATCTTATTAGGCTTATTGACCGGCTTGCTCTTTCATCGCACCAATAACGTTTTTTTGACAGCCTTATGGATCACTTTACCTACTTCTTTGGTGAGTGCTTGTATTACCGCCATCTTATTCGGCGGTATCACCTCGAGTGGATCGACCGTATTCGTACAG
>NZ_JAXDRQ010000005.1:0-34617 GCF_034090965.1 Absicoccus sp.
ATCCACAGAAACGTTTTCATGGGAAGACTGCATATCAGGTAAGACAGGAAGCACTGGCTGCAGATACACCGGAACAATATCCAATTGCACCAAATAGAAGAATAGAACGATTCTGGGAAAAGATTGAGAAGAGCAAAGCAACAGGAACAAGCACAACAATAAAAACAAGGCCAAATCGAATTGACCTTGCTTGGTAGTTATTTTGGATATTTTCGCTATCTACTTGACAGGGGTCATATCATAAACTTCCCGCTCTTTTTTATTGCCAAATCGACTCCGCATAAATTTCATCGGCTTGTGTTTGATTTAAATATTTATATTCGACCATAGCTGCTAATACTAATTTTTGTCGTTTTTTGGCTGCCTCCACATTTTCTGTGCTGATCAATGCATATTTACTAGGCACTTGTGGAATACCGGCCAAGATCGTACATTGCGCATCCGATAAATCAGCTGGTTCCTTACCAAAATATCCTTCACTGGCTTGTTTGATACCTGTGTATCCATTTCCATAATTGATCACGCTCACGTATAAAGCAAAGATTTCTGATTTCGAATAATGTGACTCCAATTCTCTGGCAAAAAAGAATTCTGCCATCTTCCAGGATAGATTGGAATCATATTGACCATATAAATTCTTAGCTAATTGTTGGGTGATGGTAGACCCTCCACTCTTGACCAAATTTTCATTGATCTGGCTCAAAAGAGCACGAATCAAACCAATCGTATCGACACCATCATGTTCGAAAAAACGATGATCTTCAATCGATACCGTTGCTCGGACCAATGTATTTGGTAAATCATGATAGTCTACATACGCATCACTACTTTCCACTTGCTCAACCAAGGTCGTTAAAGAACCAGTTTGTGCAGAAAAGCGTTGAAACTGTATATATCCATAAAAAGCCAACGATGCTATACCAATGGATAGAACGGCAACAACAACTAAAAATATATGTAAAATTTTTTTCATAGCTCTCCTTTTAGAAAAAGAGAAGTGCTTTCACACTTCTCCACTTATCGATTCGAGTTAATAGATTTCATGATTTGACGAATTTGCGCTTCACTTGGTTTACGACCCATTTGAAGGAACATTGCACGTATCATTTTTTCATTGATTGGTGGATTTTCTTTTAATTCTTTTTCAAATCTTTTCTTTGTGAAATAGAAACCTAAAATGCCTCCAATCACAATTCCAACTAATGTAAATAAAACTGATTGTAATCCCATGTCTACCCATCCTCGCTATCTACTTGGTTATTTTACTATCTTTTCATATGTTTATCAACTATTTTACTATTCCCTCAATCAAACAAAGTAGCCTGTTTAAAATCTTCTGGTTGCGGCGTC
This sequence comes from Absicoccus sp., assembly GCF_034090965.1. Taxonomy (NCBI): domain Bacteria; kingdom Bacillati; phylum Bacillota; class Erysipelotrichia; order Erysipelotrichales; family Erysipelotrichaceae; genus Absicoccus; species Absicoccus sp. Next base: position 1,351 of record NZ_JAXDRQ010000005.1, read on the forward strand.
CAATTTCCCTTATGTATCGTATCAATGGAACACTCGATCCTAAAATCATCCAACTTTCCAAACGGTGTTGAGAAGGTTGAAGTTGGACTCATCAAGGTAATATCCTTCGCTTGGAAATCAATCGATTCTTCTTGCTTTAATACAAAGGAAGTTTCGGCATCAACCCCATATATTTGATCAATCAATACAGGATTGCTCTTGACCCATTTACATAAACGAGAACCCTTCGCAGGACGATGGAATGGAGCAATATCTTCTACTTTCAACCGTTTCATTTGTGCATGCTGACCAATTAATAACACTTGATGAATATCGTTAGAAACAACAGCCATACCAGCTACTCGATCATTATTTGATAACTGAATTGCTTTGACTCCTTTGGTACGTGTTGAAGTTTCCGGTACTTGCTCTACCGGATATCGCAGTCCATAGCCATTCATGCTCGCAACAATAATTTGATCTTGATTCGCATAACTTAGATTTACACTGCACATCGAATCCAATGACCCAATTTTCATACAAACCATGGTCTTGTTTGCACGAGTGACAGCCAATTCCGAAAGCTTGGTCCGCTTGATCATGCCTGCCGTTGATGTCATGACTACGTAGGTATGTTCATCAAATTCTCGCAAAAAATAAGCGCGAATGATCTTTTCATTGGAATCCATTTTCACATAGTTACCCAAATGAGATCCCACATCTTTCCATTTTCCTTCTTCCAATGTATAGACAGGAAGATAGCCATATTTCCCACGATTGGTAAAGAATAATAATGTATCCAATGTACTACATTGTCCATATCCCAAAACGGTATCTGTATCTTTATGACCACAATCTTGTGGACTTGATGCATTAAAAGATCGCAAAGACACCTTTTTAACATAGCCATCATGTGTGATTGGAATCACAACTTGTTCATCCGCGATCATTGCTTGGCGATTGATCTTGATTTCTTCTACATCAGCTTGAATCATGGTTCGTCTTGGGGTTGGGATCTTCTCATTGATTTCTTTCAATTCATCAATGATGACCTGATGCAATACCTTTTGTTTCGTCAATATCTCATGAAGATGCTGCAATTCTTTTTTCAAGCTATTATATTCCGTTTTTAATTCCTTGACATCGGTATTGGTCAAACGATACAACCGCATTGAAACAATCGCATCGGCTTGTTCTTGCGTAAAGTCAAATCGATCCATCAAATTTTTGATGGCATCCGATTTATTTTTGGAATCCCGAATGATCTGAATGATTTCATCCATGATCGATACAGCCCGAATCAAACCATCCAAAATATGCGCCCGAGCCGATTTACGATCATATTCATAAGTAGAACGTTTGCGGACAACATCTTCCCGATGGGCAATGAAAGCATCCAAACAAGCAATCAAAGACATTTGAACGGGTGCTTTATCTACGATCGCAATCATATTGTAGTTATATGAAACCTGAAGATCTGTATTCTTATACAAGTAATTCAAGATTTGTTGGGCATCAATATCTTTTTTTACATCCACGACCACACGTAATCCGGTACGATCACTTTCATCCCGTACATCCAAGATTCCATCAATCGTTTTATTTAAACGAATCTCATCGATCTTTTTGACCATTTGAGATTTGATTACATCATAAGGAATCTCGGTCACGATCAACTGTTGGATCGTTCGGGTTTGTTCAATATGCACTTTGGATCGAACCATAACCTTCCCGCGACCGGTTTCAAAGGCTTGACGAATGCCATTCGCACCCATCGCAATGCCTCCAGTTGGAAAGTCTGGACCTTTCACAATGGATACGACATCATCTAAGGTACATTCTGGATGTTCAATACGATAGATACAAGCGTCGATCACTTCATTTAAATTATGTGGTGGAATATTGGTTGCATATCCAGAAGCAATACCACTGATGCCATGGATCAATAAATTCGGAAAACGAGCAGGTAAGACCGTAGGTTCGAGTTTTTCATCCGAAAAGTTAGGCGCCCATTCCACCGTTTCTTTATCAATATCTTCCAATAAATAATTCGCAATAGGACTTAATCGAGCTTCGGTATAACGCATCGCTGCGGCTGGATCATCATCGATCGAACCATTATTTCCCTGCATATCAACAAACGGATTTGTGATCTTCCAATTTTGGGAAAGACGCACCATCGCATCATACACCGAACTATCTCCATGTGGATGATAATTACCAATCACATTACCAACCGTTTTGGCTGATTTTCGATAGGGATGATTGGCTGTATTGCCATCTTCATACATCGCATACAAAATACGACGTTGAACCGGCTTTAATCCATCGCGAGCATCTGGCAAAGCACGTTCTTGAATGATGTATTTCGAATAACGAGCAAAACGATCGGCCATGATTTCTTCAAGATCATCATGCAAAATATGTTCCGGCTTTCCGACTTTTTGTTTTTTGACCATCAAGCCACCTCCTTGGCATAATCATCTTCAAGCGTAAATTCCACATTATCTTCGATCCAAGCTCGTCTAAGATCGGCACGATCTCCCATGAATTCCGAAACTCGACGTTCCGCCAATGCCGCATTTTCAATTGTCACACACAATAAAGTACGGGTCTGCGGATTCATCGTTGTTTCCCATAATTGATTGGCATTCATTTCACCCAAACCTTTATATCGAGTCAAAGTATATCCACTCTTCAATTCTTTTCGCTTTTCCGCTAATTCTTCGTCCGAATATAAATAATATTCTTCTTTTCCCTTCGCAATGCGATAGAGTGGCGGCAACGCAATATACAACATTCCCTTATAGATCAGATCACGCATATAACGCCAAAAGAAAGTCAATAATAAATTTTGGATATGGGCTCCATCATCATCTGCATCCGTCATGATGATGACTTTGTAGTAGTTGGAATCTTCGGCTATAAAATTTTTGCCCACACCAGCCCCTAAACAATGAATGATCGTATTCAATTCTTCGTTTTTTTCAACAGCCTCTAGCTTCGCTTTTTCTGTATTTAAGACCTTACCACGTAAAGGTAATATGGCCTGATAACGAGAATCACGCCCTTGTTTGGCAGAACCACCCGCCGAATCTCCTTCGACTAGATATAATTCTTTTCGACGTGCATCTTTCGATTGTGCATTCGCTAATTTTCCCGACAAGATCCGCTCACTACGCTGCTTGCCCTTGCCTTTACGAGCATCATCCCGTGCCTTTCGCGCAGCTTTACGCGCACTAGCTGCCTTGACGATCTTGCGCACCAATGTATCCGCTACCTCTTTGTTTTCTTCCAAGAAATAACGTACATTTTCACTGACTACCATATCTGTGGCTTGACGCGCTTCCGGTGTTCCTAACTTTTCTTTGGTTTGACCCTCAAATTGTAGAAGCTCCTCCGGTACGGTCAAATTAATGACCAAAGTCAACCCCTCACGCACATCAGAACCTTCAAAACCTTTATCTTTTTCTTTGATAAATCCATTTTTACGTGCATATTCATTGAAAGCTTTCGTAAATGCTTGTTTCGCACCTGTTTCATGTGAACCCCCATCATGTGTACGTACCATATTCGTAAAAGAAAAAATATTCTCTTGATATTGATCCGTATACTGAAACGATCCTTCTACCTTGATCGCATTGTATTCGCCACTAAAATTAATAGGATCATGCATCGGCGTACGATCCTTATTGATTTCTTCGATAAATGCTTGGAGGCCATTCTCATATTGATAGACTTCTTCTCTTTTCTCTTTTCGAAGATCTGTCACGATGATCTTCAAACCATTCAATAAAAAAGCATCTTCTTGCGCTCTTTCACAAATCTTGGAATATGAAAAACGATCTGCTTTAAATAATGAAAAATCAGGCAAAAAAGTGACTGTGCTCCCGGTGCGATTGGTTTTTCCTTCGTGTACCAATGGTCCGATCTTCTTATCACCATGTTCAAAACGCATCGACCATTTATCGGTACCATCATATACAACGACTTCACACCAAGCACTTAATGCATTGACAACACTCGCCCCTACACCATGTAAACCACCAGAATTCCGATATCCTCCTTGTGAAGTAAATTTGCCACCTGCATGTAAGACCGTAAAAATAACTTGTAACGTTGAAACACCACTGGCATGTTTGCCAACCGGCATTCCTCGTCCATGGTCTTCAATGGTAACAGAACGATCTTTATTTAATGTGATATGAATTTCCTTGCCATATCCATTTAAGGCTTCATCGATTGAATTATCTAAAATTTCCCAAACCAAATAATGGAGGCCTTTGGCATCTGTCGATCCAATATACATGCCCGGACGTTTCCGAACAGCATCCAGACCCTCCAAAATTACGATACTATCTTCATTATATTGTTGTTTTGGCATGGTATCATCCTTTCATACAAATACAAATTATAAGTGAATCCAACATTTTCTTCAAATGTTTGATGTTGATTATGATAAGATAAGAGAGATAGAGGTATAAATATGGTAACAGACATCATTATTTTAATATGTGGATACCTTCTAGGATCCATTCCCTTCGCATTGGTCATTGGTAAGCTTTTTTATCATACCGATGTCCGTCAATATGGGTCTGGTAATTTAGGAGGAACCAACGCAGGAAGAGTATTGGGGAAAAAAGTAGGTGCAATTGTTATCCTGCTTGATGGACTAAAAGTTGTTCTGGCAATGGGAATTGCCAGTATATTTACAAATGAAGCCATCGCTATTTGGACTGGCCTTGTTTGTGTCATTGGCCATTGTTGGCCCATTTTTGCGAAATTCAAAGGCGGCAAAGGAGTCGCATCGACATATGGCTTCTTATTGGCAAGTTCCATCTTTATTTTTCATTCTGCAACCAACTTTTTAATTCCATTAGCCATGTTTTTCATCGTATTATATATTTTCAAATTTGTTTCTTTGGCAAGCATTACGGCTGTTTTAACATCTAGTTTGTTCATCACCGGTACATCATCGATCATGAATGTTGAATCTTGTTTCATTATCATTGCTAGCTGGTGTCTATCCCTTCTGGTCATCAATCGTCATGCCAGCAATATTGAAAAAATAAAAAAAGGAACCGAGAATACGGTTTCCTGGTTATAATGAGTCATTCCATTGTTGAATGACTTTTTTTATCGTTTCTATATCCGCACGAAAGGTTCCTTGTACCATTTCTTTTTGTCCGCCACCACGACCAGCAAGCAAAGCATTTAACTCATTGACCTTGATCTTCAAATCGATTTTTTGGCTAGCCATGACATACTGATATGCCCCCTGATTTTTCGCTACGACCATGGCTACAACACAATCTGTGTGTTCCAAGATATAGTTACAAAAATCACGCATCGTCAATCGATCCACATCTTCTTCTATAAGTTGTATTTTTGAAGATGGTAACATAGCTGTTTTTAATACAATATATTTATCCTGCCATTGACGAATGGTCCTTGATTTTTCATTACGATCTTCTTGTGCTTTTTTTACAGCTGTAACGATACCTTCTACCGGTACAGAAAATAGGGGTGATAGTTGTGCACAAATCTTATGCTTCTGTTGATGATCCATAATGGCCTTACGCCCACAAATCAATTGTAGACGCACACCTTGTCTATGTTTTTCTAATGAAAGGATCTTGATTGATCCAATTTGGCCCGTCCTTTCCACATGTGTACCGCAACAAGCACAGGTATCATAAGGCCCAATCGTTACAATTCGAACATGACCATCCAAAGCTTTTTTTGAGCGATAAGACATATGTTTTCGTTGTTCTTTTGTTGGCCATGCGATGGTCAAAGGAATGTCCTGACTCACCACATCGTTTGCCAACATTTCAATGGCATCAATATCCGCTGGGCGCAACACGCCATTAAAATCAATGGTCATCAATCCATGCGTATCCAAATGAAATCCGACATTATCATAGCCAAATTGAGCATGGACCAGCCCCGATACAATATGTTCACCGGAATGGGACTGCATCATTAAAAAACGTCGATTCCAGTCAATGCGCCCATGAACATTTTGTCCGACTGAAAAGGCTCGATCCACGTAATGATAAACGACATGATTTTTTTCTTGCACATCAAAAACCGAAGCGGTATCTATCCTACCAACATCACAGGGTTGTCCTCCACCTTCTGGATAAAAAGCCGTATGATCCAATGTCAACACATACCCTTTTGTCACTTTTTGACAAGATTGTACCACTGCATCAAATTCTTTCATCATTGGATATTGATAATAATACGCTTGTGGATCCATATATACCTTCCTTTCCACATGAAAAAGCGAGGGTTACTCGCTTTAGTTCACATCAATTGTAAAATCATATTCTTGACCTAATGAATCATAGATAGAAGTAATCACTTGCGTCGCCTTTTCCGGACTGATTACAGAAAATAGTACAATGCCACTCGATGAGTCGCCCGGATCGATCGATGACGCAATTTGATCATAGCCTTCCCGTTCAATGATCGATTCAGAAGTATTCGGATTAATGACCGTGTCCCCTTGTTGAACAACCGTATATGCCGAAGCACAATACAATTCATAATCCGTCTTATTCGTCACTTTAATGTATACGCGAGTTTCTGATTCAGCATACTCAACTTTCTGAACTTCAAATTTTACACCATCTAATTTCTTTGACCCATTTTTTGGCTTGATGGTTTGATAGGCTGGTGCCTCAACCTTATCATACGTCGTCTTTGTGATCTTCGCTTCATTTAATTCAGCTACAGGCAAATCATCACCAAATGCATTTTTGCGAGTGACAATATTATTGATCTTAGCATCCACTTTAACATAATCACCAACTTTAAAGTTCGTATTGGTCGTAGACACAAAGAAATAGCGATTGTCTTGCCCTTTGTAACAAACCATATAGCCATCGGCCCCATCAACTTTTGGACCACTCGTGATCTGACCATAGAGCTTGATCCATTTTCCTATATAATTATCCGGTTCGATCAACGCACTCTCAATTTTTTTTGCTTTCACATAATTTGATTTTGAACCATCCGATTTCACAACATTAATAGGACTGGCACATCCTTCACATAACAACACAAAACAAAGTACAAATAGAATCCATTTACTTCCCCTTCTCATGAATAACTTCCCTTTCTAAGTATTCAAGTGTTATTTTTCAATCCAACCCAACTCAATGCATTGTTGATGAATGGCTTGATGTAAGGAAACATCAATACTCAATGGCTCCCCACTCCACAATGCATGATATTTCTTATAATCTTTTTGAAAAACAATTTCAATCACATTCTTTTTATAGATCATCAACAATTGGTCATTTGTATCCAACTCGTATCCCAATGCCTCAAACATTTCTTGTGCTTTCATCATTCCACCCAAAAGACACGATTTGCTTTTCGTGGTGCTGTTTCCGGCATATCCAAAGCATAGCCTAAAATACAATGACCGATGCCTTCATACGATCCAGTAATTCCTAATTTTTTTAAAAGAGCTTTTCCTTCTTCACTTTCAAATTCTTCTTTTGCACGATGGATCCAACAAGAATCCACACCTAAAGCATGAGCCGCATTCATTAGATTTCCCATAACTAAGGAACCATCATATAAATAGGTAGGACGTGTAGTATCCGCTAGAACAACTAAAACAACCGGTGCTTGATAAAAAGGATCAAAATCCCATCCACCAATTTTACGATTCATTTCCGATAATTGATCACGTACTTTTTGATTGGTAATGGCAACAACGACAACCGATTGTTGTCCCATCCCACTCGGTGCATATAAACCCGCATCAATAATTTTTTCTATTGTTTCACGAGGTACCATCTGATTTGAATATTTTCGATGGGAACGACGTGTTTTTAATGTTTCAAGTGTTTCCATTCTATCACCTCGCATCTATTATAATCGTCCAATCATAAATTTGTAAATAAATAAAAAAAGGCTTTAGTCTACATTTCAAGACATAATATTTCAACCTTTGATCATCTTTTTCATCTAAGCCTAGTGCAAAGAAAAAACGCAGATTGCTCTGCGTTAAAAAACAAAGGATAACCAAACTTTACATTTTGGTTTTTGGCCTTTTCAAATCTTCAAAAAAACGAAATAAGACAAGCCCAAAATATATACAACCTATCAATATAAATAGAATCCATCCACCCATGTTTATCACCACTCTACTTGTACGATAAACAAACAATGTATGATCTTATTGAATAGACTGTAAAATATTCGTAAAATTATCCACGACGTAAGAAAGAGATAATATCAGCTTCTTTTGCTTTGTTCTTAAATTCTTTTTCAGTCATTTCTTCGGTCCAGAAACCAAATTCATTATCATTGACACGAATCAATTCGATTGGTCCAAATTGTGCTTTGGCTTTGGCTTCATCCTTGGCACGAACAAAGAAGGTGTTCTGCACATCATCCAAAGGCAAGAGTGGAAGTTTTTCATCGGTAATATCCTTCTTAACGGTTGTATGTAAATTCTGAACACAATCTAGAATATCACCCACAACTGCACTGGCCGTTGGTAAAGAACCTGCACCAGAACCATAGAACATGGCTGGGCCTAAACAGTTACCTTCTACATAAACAGCATTCAAAACATCATCGACGGCATACAAAATCATATCAGAACTAACCAATTTTGGTGCAACCATTGCCCATACACCATCCTCGGTCACTTTTGAAGTTGCCAATAATTTGATCTTCATTCCCATCTTTTTTGCATAAGCCATATCCATGGTATCAATCTGTGTGATTCCTTGACAAGGAACATCTTTATAATTGACATGCTTTCCATAAGCTAATGAAGATAAAATGGCAATTTTTCGTTGCGCATCATGACCTTCAATATCTGCTTCTGGATGTAATTCAGCATAACCAAGATCTTGTGCTTCTTTTAAACAAGTCGCAAAATCAACACCTTTTTCATACATACTTGTCATGATATAGTTTGTCGTACCATTTAAAATACCAGAAACCATTTCGATTTTCTCGCCCATCAACGAAGTGTTTAAAGCACGAATGATGGGGATACCACCACCACAAGATGCTTCAAACATATAATTGACTGAATTTTTCGTTGCCAATGCGCATAATTCCACACCAAATTCGGCAACTAATTCTTTATTGGAAGTACATACATTTTTTCCAGCTTCTAATGCTTGTTTTGTAAATTCATAGGCAGGATGCAATCCACCCATTGTTTCAACAACGACATTGACATCTGCATCGTTTGCGATATCATTAAAGTCATGAGTAACAATATCTTCAACAGGTGTTCCTGGGAAGTCTCTCAAATCTAAAACATATTTTACTTTTACTTCGGTACCCACTTTTCTGGTAATCATTTCTGCATTTGTCATCAAGACATTCACAACACCAGCACCAACTGTACCGTAACCTAAAACCGCAACATTTACCATATACTGCGTCTCCTTTTCTATTCCAACATTAAGTTTACTAAGAATCCGTAAGCTTGACAAGCTTTCCAAATACATAACTTCAGGAGGATGTATGACACTAGAACAATTTGAACAATTATCCGTAAAAGAACTAAAAGCCATGGCCAAAGAAAAAGGACTGAAAGGTCTTTCGTCATTGAAAAAAAATGAAGTCATTCAATTATTGATGGAGCAACAAAAAAAAGAAGCTTTGAAAGAACAAATCAGACCCAATGAGAAAAAGACTCCATCCGATCAACCGGCCATGGGTATTTTAGAAGTATTACCTGATGGCTTTGGCTTTATTCGTTCAGCCAATTATTTACCTGGCGACAACGATATCTATGTTTCCCATTCCCAAATTCGACGTTTCCATTTAAAAACTGGTGATATTTTAGTTGGAAAAAAACGAAAAAATTCCAATGATAAATTTAGTGCTTTGATTCGGATCAATTCGGTGAATGGTATCGATCCGGAAATCATCAAAAAACGACCCAATTTTGAAAATCTAACCCCCATCTTTCCCAATGAAAGACTTCATCTCGAAATGGAACGATCTCTTTCCATGCGTATCGTGGATTTATTAGCACCAATTGGAAAAGGACAACGCGGAATGATCGTTTCACCACCAAAAGCCGGTAAAACAACTCTATTAAAAAATATTGCCTTATCGCTGCAAAACAATCATCCAGAATGTCATTTGATCATTTTATTGATCGATGAACGCCCCGAAGAAGTAACAGACATCAAAGAAACCGTACACGGAAAAAATACCGAAGTGATCTATTCGACTTTTGATGAAATGCCTGAACATCATAAACGAGTCAGTGAAATGGTCATTGAACGAGCCAAACGTCTGGTTGAATCGGGGCAAGATGTCGTCATTTTATTGGATAGCATCACGCGTCTAGCTCGCGCCTATAATCTAACGGTAGCCCCTAGCGGACGAACACTATCTGGCGGCTTGGATCCTGCCTCATTGTATATGCCAAAGCGTTTTTTTGGTGCTGCCCGAAATATGCGTCAAGGAGGTAGTTTGACCATACTTGCAACTGCACTGATCGAAACGGGTTCCAAAATGGATGATGTTGTATATGAAGAATTCAAAGGAACGGGCAATATGGAATTGATTTTATCTCGTAAACTCCAAGAACAACGTGTCTTCCCTGCTATCAATATTGCGAAATCCGGAACACGACGTGAAGATCTATTGTTGACTCCGGAAGAATTGGAAGTTTCACGAATCATTCATCGTTCTTTAAATGGGGTTCGCAGCGAAGAAGCAACGGATCGAGTCATTCATTTATTTGCTCATACCAAAAATAATGCGCAATTGGTTTCATTGATCCTACAAAAAAAGACGATTTGATCAATCGTCCTCAAATCCAGTCCATACCGGTTTCCCGGTATAATGGGCTGGTTTTATTTTTCCTCTCAAAACATCAAAAGCACCTTGGGCCATAGCTTCTTGTTCAAATTCCCCAGGATATGCATAAACTGGCGCAATCCATTCACATCCCATCTTGATACCTTGAATGATATCCTCAAATCGCAGCAATCCACCAGTTAATAAGATGGCATCTACATCACCTTGTAGAACCGTAGCCATCGAACCAATCCACTTATTGATCTGATAGATCATCGCTTCCCAAACTCGTTGTGCTTTGGGGTTTCCTTTTTCTACGAGCGCATGGATCTTATCGGCATCGCTCGTTCCAAAATAACTGGAAAGACCCCCTGCTTCATAACAAAGAGATTGAATTTTTTCCTTTGGCAGATCATATAAATAATGCAGTACATCGGTTACAGCCATCGATCCCATTCGCGTTGGTGTAAACGGTCCTTCCCCGCCACCTGCATCATTACCATCGATCATTTGTCCATGTCGATGCGCCGTAATCGAAATTCCACCATCAATATGGCAAATAATAAAATTGTGTTTTTGATAATCCAAATGATGCTTTTCACAATGCACGTGCGCAGTTGCTTTTAGATTCAAAGCATGAGAAACCGCCTTTCGATAGATACCAGCAACGCCCGTGATTCGTGCGGCATCACAAAGTTCATCCACAATAGGTGGATCAACCATAAAGATCCTTCCTCCATAAATATTTGCGAGTTCTTTTGCCAATTGAATGCCTAACATGGAAACATGATACAAACCGCCACGAGCATTTCTTGTATCATCTAATAAACGATCATCTACTTCGTAGACACCACTCTTCAATGCATAACAACTACCACCACGACCCACAATCGCATCCACACCATGGAGATCAATTTGATGTTGTTCTAAAAATAATTGAATGACCATCATCCGATACATGAGTTGATCATTAATTTTAGGAAACTTCATCAAAACAGATGAATCATGAAACACATTGGTTGAAAATTTGCATTCCATGTTTTCAAATAAAGCTAATTTTGTTGATGTAGATCCCGGATTGATCACAAAAATCTTATATTTTTTCATAGAAGTCCTCTTTTCTATTTCATTGTATGACGGAAAAGAAGCATGTCAAAAAAAAATATGTTAAAATACAATTTATGAATACAGAGAAGAGAAGTTTTAAGAAAAGTGGAATCTTTTTTTTGATTCTAGTGGTCCTATTATTCGCATTTGTATTTCATTCTGTTTCACTGAATGAAATCATTACATCCATAAAAAAGACAGATCAAACCTTTTTGATTCTTGGTATGTTGATGATGGTTGGTTACTTATTCTGTGATGCATTGAATATCTATCGTCCATTACATATTTTGGGCTATCCCATCACCTACCTGCAATCTATCAAATATTCTATTTTAGGTTTTTTCTTTAGTTACATTACCCCATCTGCAACAGGTGGCCAACCGATGCAAATCTATTATATGTATAAAGATGACATCAATGTTTCCCATTCCGCCTTAGTTCTGATCATACAATTGATTGGCCATGAAACCGCCATAACAACATTGGCGATCATTGGCTTTATCAGTCAAAATGCATTATTGACCCGAGCCATGGGACAAGCCAAATATACTTTATTAATTGGGATCGTCATCAATGTTCTTATTGATTTATTTATGTTTTGTGTTGTTTTCTTTAAAAAAACAGCCCGCATCATCAATCGCGTGATTGTTAAGTTGACCAGCGCCTTTTCAAAAAATGCCGCTAAAAAAATTGATGCTTCATTGAAACAAGTCTATGATGATTATCAAAATGGAGCCAGTGATCTAAAAGCCCATAAAGGTATCATTCGGAAAACCATCTTGACTGCTTTTTTCCAAATGTTGTTTATGTTTTCCGTTCCGTTTTGTGTCTATTTAGGCTTTCATTTACATCATTATAATTGGTTCCAAATCACCATGATCGAAGCTGTGCTTTTTGTGGCCGTTGGCTTTGTTCCCTTACCCGGAGCGATTGGTGCAAGTGAAGGTCTGTTCTATATCCTATTCCGCGTCTTATTTCCATCTAGTATATTAACATCTGCGATGCTCTTGACACGTTGTATCAATTTATATTTTTGTTTAGCCATCGATGGCTTGTTGATCATCGCTTTTACGCATCATCTAAAAAAAAGGGGAACTTGATCAATCCCCTTTTAAAATTATCATTAATTCTGACTCTGCTTGTTTCTGATCTTGATACCAGACACCATAAAAACCAAGTTGTTTTGCCGCTTCTACATTCTTCTTTGTATCATCAATAAATATAGCATGTTTAGGAACAATTTGAAATTGTTCACACATGTATTGAAAAGCGTTTCTATCTGGCTTGATGACATGATGTTCATATGACCAAAAGCATCCATCCATCAAAGAAACAAAATCTAAAGCATCCCAATTATCTTGTACACACGTTCGCCCAATATTCGATAAAATATATGTTTTCAAATTCATCTGTTTGAGCGAATGGATCCAAGGTATCGTAGATGCTTTTTTGGAAATGACCCCATGAAGATGAATCAATGATTTATCAATATCTTCCGCCAATTCGGGTGCATCTTTTTTAAAAGCATTTCGTATGGCAACATCATCTAGATTTCCCAAGTCATATTCTAACCAAGACGAATGATCAAATACGGCATGCGTTAATTGTTTGGCTTTGACGGGATCATATCCCAATTTTGAAAAGTAGATGTCTCGATCAAAATGAACCAAGACGCCCCCTACATCGAATACAACTGCATCTATCATCGCTTTCTCCAAACAAAAAGGGCTTAGAAAGCCCTTTCCAATCAATTAGTCTTCGTATGCTTCAACAACAGTGGCACAACCCATACCACCACCAATACACAAAGTAGCTAAACCACGATGTGCTTTTCTTTGTTTCATAGCATACAATAAGGTAACCAAGATACGTGCACCAGAAGCACCAACTGGGTGACCAAGTGCAATGGCACCACCATTGACATTCAATTTTTCTGGATCAAAATGTAATTCTTTAGCGACTGCACAAGATTGAGCCGCAAATGCTTCATTGGCTTCGTACAAATCGAAATCATCGATTGTCAATCCTGTCTTTGCAAATACTTTCTTTGTAGCTGCTACCGGACCAACACCCATGATAGATGGATCGACACCACCCAAAGCACCAGCTACCCAAGTAGCGATTGGCTTAACACCTAATTCTTTCGCTTTTTCTTCACTCATAACGACCAAAGCGGCAGCTCCATCGTTGATACCCGATGCATTACCAGCCGTTACAACTCCACCTGGCTTACCCGAACAACATTTTAATTTTGCTAAAACTTCTGGTGTTTGTCCTTCACGTGGACCTTCATCGGTATCAATCGTAACAATACCTTTTTTTCTACCCATGTTTACTTCCAATGGTACGATTTCTTCTTTAAAACGACCATTATCACGTGCATCACATGCTTTATTTTGTGAATGAGCAGCAAATTCATCCAACTCTTCACGAGTTAAATGCCATTGTTCCGCAACATTTTCAGCCGTGATCATCATGTGATAATCATTGAATGCATCCCACAATGCATCATGTACCATTGCATCTACCAAACCATCTTTTGGTGTGTTCATACGCATACCATAACGACCATGGTTCAATACATAAGGACCACGAGACATGTTTTCCATACCACCAGCTACGACGACATCGGCATCACCAGCAATGATCATTTGTGCAGCCATATTGACACAATTCAAACCCGAACCACATACAACATTGACTGTAACAGCTGGAGTCGTTACTGGCAAACCAGCTTTGATAGAAGCTTGACGAGCAGGATTTTGCCCCAAACCAGCTTGGATAACATTACCCATATATACGTGTTCAATATCTTCTGGTTTCAATCCAGCACGTTTTACGGCTTCTTTAATAACGGCAGCACCCATATCAACAGCAGGAACAGAGCTTAATTCGCCACCCATTTTACCAATTGCTGTACGACAAGCACTAGCCAATACAACTTTTTTTGTCATTTCTTACCTCCATGTTTTGTTAAAATCTTCACAAGTGTATTATGACACATTCCGAAACAGCTTTCAATAGAAAATGTCCGTTGTTGAACGGACATTTTTATAAATCATAGGATTTCACCAAAGCCTTGATGCTCTTATCCTTTTTCCATTGCTTCACTTCATCATTCACAAATTCAGATAAACCTGAATCTTTTGTGGTCGCAATTCCATATTTTTGTGGCGCAAATTTCGCATCGATCAAATGACGAGAGCCCGTCGTATATCCCTTTAATATGGATGTATCCGTACACATACCGTCAATATCTCCGGCACGCAGGGCTTGATCACATTGGGTATAATCATCATATATATGGAAACGAACTCCAGTTGTCCATGTAGTAGGATCAAAATGATCTTCGTCAAAACCAGAACCATTGATCATGCCCTGATCGATCATGGCTTTCACAAGATCTTTGCCACTATTCGAATTTGTTACCACCCCAATGATGCGACCATTTAGATCACTGAGAGTTTGAATACTATCATCATCCACTAAAACCGACACATGAGAAATATAGTATGGAGTCGAAAAATCAAATTCCTTTTTCCGCTCCTGCGTAATCGTATATGTAGCGATCACACAATCAAT
The DNA here is from genome assembly GCF_034090965.1 of Absicoccus sp. NCBI lineage: Bacteria > Bacillati > Bacillota > Erysipelotrichia > Erysipelotrichales > Erysipelotrichaceae > Absicoccus > Absicoccus sp. Next base: position 16,825 of record NZ_JAXDRQ010000005.1, read on the forward strand.
CTTTCCATTTTTTAATAATGTTTCACGACTCGTTGGTGTGACAGATGTATATTGAACATCCACACCTAGATCATCGGCTAATTTTTTTGCAAGATCCGCTTCTAAACCTTGGTACTTGCCATCTTTCTTTTCGCTAAAACCAGGTACGGACTTCTTCACTCCGACCCGTAAAACACCACGATCTTGGATCTTTTGAATATCTTTGGTATCGGGAATAGAGACAGAACGATTTGAACTACTCGAAGAACAAGCAACCAACATAAAACTTAAACAGGCCGCCATGCATACTTTGATAATTCTCGAAATTTTCATATGGATACCTACTTCTCTTTGTGTTCCATGATACTGCGATACGCTGGACGAATAATTTTTCCTTGTCCAATCTTCTCTTCTAAACGATGTGCTGACCATCCAACGATACGAGCAATCGCAAACAAAGGGGTATACAATTCTCTTGGAATTCCCAGCATTTCATATATAAAGCCAGAGTAGAAGTCGACATTGGGACTGACACCTGTTTTGATATGACGCTTCTCTTTGATCAAATCACAAGCTTCTTCTTCAACCATTTGATACAACGACATATCCTCTTCACGATTGGTAGCCGCGGCTAATTTTTGCGCATAATCTTTCAAAATGATCTCACGTGGATCACTAATGGAATAAACCGCATGACCCATACCATAAATCAAACCTTTTTTATCAAAAGCCTTTTTATCCAAGATATCATTTAAATAGTCATGAATCTCATCGCGATCATTCCAATCCGATACATGTTGTCGAATATCATCCATCATCTTGATCACACGAATATTGGCACCACCATGTTTCGGTCCTTTCAAGGAACACATGCCGGCTGCAACAGCGGCATAGGTATCAGCACCTGTCGAAGTTACAACACGTGTTGTAAAGGTTGAGTTATTACCTCCACCATGATCCATATGAAGCAATAAACAAGTATCCAAAACCTTGGCTTCAAGTGGTGTATATTTACTATCTGGACGTAACATACGCAAGAAGTTTTCGGCAGTTGACAATTCTGGTTTGGGACGATGAATATACATGCTCTGCATATTATTGTAGTGATTATCAGCATGATAGCTATAAACTGCCAACATAGGGAAAACCGCTATTAATTCAATACATTGACGAATATTATTGGAAATGGAATCATCCAAAATGTTTTCATCATAACTGGATAAAGTCAAGATGGATCGGGTCATCATGTTCATGATGTCATGCGTGGGTGCTTTCATCAAAACATCACGCGTAAAATTGGTTGGTAATCGACGACTTTTTCCTAATTTTGCGGAAAATTCGGTCAATTGAGCATCCGATGGCATTTGACCAAACAATAATAAATAAGCAACTTTTTCAAAACCCAACTCATTCTTTCCTAAGGAATCAATGATACTGCCAATGCGATATCCTCGATACCACAATTCACCTTCGATTGGAATACGTTGACCATGAACACTTTTAAAACCATTCAATTCAGAAATTCGCGTTAATCCTGTTAATACACCTTTTCCATTCTCATCACGTAATCCACGATACACACCATACTCTCGAAATAATGTATCGGAAATATAATTTTCTTCAATGCAGTGTGGAGCTTGCATGGCTGCGTACTCTAAGATATCACTATCGTTCATTTCTCTTCCTCCATTTCAAAAATGCCTTTGGCCATGATGACCTCTAATTCGTTGAGATCTTCCATCAAGTCTTTGAATCGTGCTTTCCCATATCGCTGAATAACTTTTGTATAATATGTCTCTAATATATCGATTTGTTCCTGGGTTGCTTTCTGACCAAGCTTGGTTGGAACAACATACGTACCTTGTTCCCCATTTCCATCAAATTCCCAATCAATCAAATCTTGTGCAACCAAAGTCTGTGCAATTTCAGATATTTGTCGTAAGGACATTTGCATTTGTTCGGCCAGATCATTGATATATAGGCGGCCTGGATGATTGACGATCACAACCATACAAGTAAAATCGGCAGAAGACATCTTTTGAAATAATTTCTCACGATCACACGATAATCGATCCAACATGGCTCGAGTTGTTAAAGAACGAATGGCATGATAGAGCAAATCCTTTTCAATTCTTTCGGCCATGTCTTCACCTCAATTCATCTAAACCCTTTGATTTCCTATACATCCGCCCCGAACAATCATTTCCGATGAAATGAAAATGCTGATTCTTTCAATCGTTTTCTTGTCAAATCTATAAAGGCAAAATTCATATTCAATCCCGTTTAATGTAATTTATTTTATATCAAAATGTAATTTTTTTCAATATATTGAAACATTTTGGAAACATGCTATTCTGTACCTATGAACTTAAAACAAAAAATTCTTTTGGAATTACTATCAAATCCTTCGCAATCTATATCTGGACAAGTATTATGTAAAAAATACAATGTCAGCCGTACCGCTATATGGAAAGCTATCCAATCTTTAAAACAAGATGGCTATGCCATTGAAGCAGTGCCTCATGCAGGCTATCATTTGATTCAAGATATCGATAAATTGGATGCGGCTCGAATCCAATTCTATCTTCCACATGTGCCAGTACTTGTATTTGACTCTATTGACTCAACAAACAACTATGCCAAACGACTGCTGATGGAAAATGATGTGCAAGAAGGGACCCTGATTGTCGTCAATCAACAAACCGCTGGACGTGGCCGACAAGGACATTCCTTTTATTCTCCTGCTGATACAGGGCTTTATTTATCGATCATCTTAAAGCCTTATGCGTTTGCACAAAAGATCCTAAAAGTCACCTTGGCTGCTGCAGTCGCAACATGCGAAGCCATTGAAGAAATGACATCGATTTCTTGTCAAATTAAATGGGTCAATGATTTATTTGTTGGTCAACAAAAAGTATGTGGCATCCTTACCGAAGCAACCGCCAATTTTGAGACCCAACAAATTGAATCAATCATTATCGGAATTGGTATCAATTGTAAACCAATGACCTTTCCTGAAGATATCACTCCTATTGCCGGTTCCTTGAACATGGATCAAATCGATCGCAATCACTTATCCGCTTTGATTTGGACCCATTTCATGAAATGGGTCCAACATCTAGATGATCAAAAATTGATAGAATCCTATCGATCTCGTTCTTTGTTGATAGGAAAAACGATTACCTATCGTTGGCAAAACAAAATCCATACAGGAACGGTCATCGATATCAATGAAGATGGCCAGTTGGTTGTCCAAACCAACGATCAAATTCAAGTTTTACGTTCTGGTGAAGTCACGATTCAAAAATGGTAATGATCTCCACAAAATAGGACTGACGACTGCCACCGCAATCATCTTACAAATGTCACCAGGAATAAAAGGGAGAACGCACCATGTCAAAGCAGCCATCAACGTGCTCTTTGAAACAATCATGAACCAAATGATACCAAAAGCATACAAGAAGAGATTGCCAATGACCATACCAACAATCAAATGAGCTACCGTTTTCGTGCTTTTGCCGACCACATAAACCAATATAAGATACCCAATCAAAAAACCACCAGAAGGCCCAAAAATATGTCCAATTCCTGCCGTATATCCGGCAAAAACAGGAATTCCGATACATCCCAATAATAAATAGATACATACGCTCCATGCCCCTTTTTTTGATCCCAAAAGGCTGCCACAAAGCATCACGATACAAGTCGCAAAAGAAATCGGCACACCCCCAGCTAATGGAATCGCTAAAGGGGCCAATACTCCTATGATAGCTGCCATAAGGGCACATTGGATCCAATCTTTATTTGTCATATTGTTAACCTCTTCAGAAAAAAGGTTAACATTCTTTTTTTTATTATTAAAGAACTTTTTAAACTTTCTCATAGTCAACCCCATTAAAATAAGGTATCCTAAATGCGAGAGAAAGGGAAAAGTTATGTCATTCATCTATTTTATCTTCGCTTTATTACCTATCATTTGGTTAACTGTCGCTCTAATGGGATTAAAAATACCCACATTCAAGGCCGCATTCGGCTCATTGGTCATTTCCCTTGTTTTGGCCATCTTCCTTTGGCACTCCCCCACCAACTATGTATTCAGTGCCGCACTGGAAGGCCTCTTAATGGCTTTATGGCCTATCATTTTAGTGATCATTGCGGCTGTTTTTACATACAACTTATGTTGTGAGACAAAAGGTATGGACATCATCAAACAAATGATCACTTCAGTATCCAATGATAAACGTATCTTGGTCTTGTTGATTGCTTGGTGCTTTGGCGGTTTTATGGAAGGTATGGCCGGTTTTGGAACAGCCATTGCCATTCCTGCATCCATGCTTGTATCTTTAGGCTTTGATCCTTTATTTTCTTGCCTAGTCTGTCTTATTGCCAACGGTACCCCAACTCCATTTGGATCCATTGGCATTCCCACCAATACCTTGGCAAACTTAGTAGGCTTACAAAATACTGGATTATCCTATATGACAACGCTTCAATTATCACCATTCATGTTGATTTGTCCATTTTTGATCGTTATGGTCACAGGAAAAGGTGTAAAAGCTTTAAAAGGAGTCACTGGTTTGACCTTAGCATCTGGATTATCTTTTGTGATTCCCCAATTGATTGTCGCAAAATTTGTTGGCGCCGAATTAGCAGTTGTCGTAGGTAGCGTTTGTTCATTGCTGGTTACGATTGCTCTAGGCATTAAAAAGCCTACCGATCCTGCCTATGAGATCCAATTAGAAAAAGGCGAAACGATCGATACAAAAAAAGCTTTTCGGGCTTGGTCACCATTCATTTTTATCTTTATTTTCTTATTGATGACCAGTGCATTGGTGATGCCCATCCATGAAGCATTGGCTCAATTCTCCAGCCAAGTACAAATTTATCAAGGCAAAGACGCCTCGACCTTAACCTTTTCTTGGATCAATACACCCGGTGTTTGGATCTTCTTATCTGCCATTTTAGGTGGCTTGATCCAAAAAGCTTCTTGGAAAACGATGGGAAAGGTCTTGAAGGCAACCATCCAACAAATGTCTGAAACCATGATCACCATGATATGTGTATTGGGATGTGCCAAAGTCATGGGTTATGCAGGTATGATTGCTTCTATTTCCTCTTTTGCGATTGCCGCAACCGGAAGCTTCTATCCACTTTTCGCTCCTTGGATTGGTGCCTTAGGAACTTTTGTAACGGGGTCAGGAACAAATTCTGGCGTTTTGTTTGGTGCCGTACAACTCGATGCCGCAAAACACTTACACGTCGATTCCTATTGGATGGTTGCTCTTAATTCTTTAGGGGTTGCAGCTGGAAAAATGCTGTCGCCACAATCCTTGGCCATTGGTCTATCCAGTGTAAATGCAAAAGGCGAAGATTCCAAATTGTTATCGATGATTCTTCCTTATGGCCTTGCTTTCTTGATTGCCATGTCAATTCTTGCCTATATTGGAACGATCCTATTTGGATGAACATACAACGGCTTCGGCCGTTTTTTTTCACAAAAAAAGATCGGTTTCCCGATCAATCGTTATATCCATTTGGATTTTTCACTTGCCAATTCCAACTGGAACGACACATATCATCCAAATCATACTGCGCATACCATCCTAATTCTTTATTGGCTAAGTCACAATTGGAATAGCACATCGCAATATCACCATCGCGACGTGGCTTGATAGTGTATGGAATCGGATGTCCACATGCTTTTTCAAACGCATGGATCACATCCAATACGCTATATCCCTTTCCTGTACCTAAGTTATATACTTTGACACCTGGTTTTTCCCATAATTTATTCAAAGCCGCAACATGGCCTCTAGCCAAATCAACGACATGGATATAATCACGTACACCCGTACCATCTGGTGTATCATAATCATTGCCAAAAACACCAACTTCTTTTAACTTACCAATCGCAACTTGGGCTACATAAGGCAATAAATTGTTCGGAATTCCTTTTGGATCCTCACCAATCAAACCACTTTCATGCGCGCCAATGGGATTAAAATAGCGCAATAATAAGATGTTCCATTCTGAATCGGCTGTATGTAAATCGGTTAAGACTTGTTCAAGCATCCACTTGGTCCAACCATATGGATTGGTACAAATTCCTTTTGGGCATTTTTCGGTAATTGGTATTTCTTTTGGTTCGCCATATACGGTAGCACTAGAAGAGAAAATTAAATTTTTCACTTGATGCTTTTGCATCTGGTCGACCAAGATCAAAGTCCCTTCCATATTGGTATGATAATAAGCAATCGGTTTATGCACCGATTCACCCACTGCTTTCAATCCCGCAAAATGGATCACACCATCAATTTTTTGTTCATCAAACAAGCGTTGAACCGCCTCTTTATCTGTGATATCGATCTCATAAAAGATCACTTTTTTATTGGTGATCTGTTCGATACGATCCACCGCTTTACGATTGGAATTATATAAATTATCTAGAATGACAACTTCATAACCGGCATTCAATAATTCCACGCATGTATGCGAGCCAATATATCCAGCTCCACCAGTAACCAAAATTTTCATATTTCTGAACCTCTTTAACTATTTCAAATCTCCTTAACAATATCATGCTTTTCCTCATTGTTCAATCGGATCGCCATAAGTCGATCATCGACAAAAAACCAAAGACATTGTGAATGCAAATCATACGTGTCAAATCTTGCCTTTTTTTGAGTTAATTCTTCCAACTGTTGTTTCTTATGAAGAACCAAACGTAAATTTAAATTCCGTGATAAGACCCGGAAACAAAATAAAAACTGTAAGGCATTTTGACAATGAATGATTTGCTCATCAACCGGAAGATTTTGAATATGCTTATGCTGGGATAAGATCAATATATATTTTTTCTTTGGATCTCGATATAAAAATGGTTGCTCCAAATAATAAAGTTTATGACAATGAGAGCATTGATGCGTAAAATACGTTCCTTCTTCAAGCCGTTGATCAATCTTCGGATTCATACCAGCAATCACGACTGTATCACGTTTGATTTCAAAAGTATGATGACAATACGGACACGAAGAAGGAATCATTCGCTCTTTCATTGAGCCAATGAACGACAGGCATGAGCCAACCATTGTCGTTGTTGATCATTCAAATAAGGACTCACTTTTTGATACACTTTCGCATGATAGTCATTTAACCAATCGATTTCATTGGGTTGCATCTCATTTACATCCAATCCATCTACATCAAATGGAACCCAAGTCAATGGTTCAAAACCCATAAACTGGCCATAATCATTTTTTTCCAAATCAATAGCCAATACTTCATTTTCATGACGAATACCAAATTGACCTTCGATATAAATACCCGGTTCATCACTTGTGATCATGCCCACTTCAAATGGTACAGACGCTTGTTGCCAACGAATCATATTCGGTCCTTCGTGCACGCTTAAGACATGACCCACGCCATGGCCGGTTCCATGTTTAAAATCCAAAGAATGGTTCCATAATGGTTGTCTGGCAATCATATCTAGCTGTTCGCCTGTGCAACCATAAAGCCAAGTCGCCTGTTCCAAACGAATATGACATTGAAGCGCCCAAGTAAAACACTTTCGTTCATATTCAGAAATCGGTCCCAACACAAAGGTACGTGTGATATCCGTTGTTCCTTGATAATAATGACCACCACTATCAACCATAAACAATCCTTTTGGTTGTAATGCTACATCCGTTTCTGGACTGGATTGATAATGAACGATGGCTCCATGTTCTTTATAGGCAGCAATGGTCGCAAAACTATCCTCGATAAAATCCGCTTGCGAAGCGCGGAGTTCATGTAACTTTTGGGTAGCTGACATTTCGGTCATGGAAATCTTGCCAACATTTGTTTTTAACCAATACATAAATTGTGTCATCGCAACTGCGTCTTTTAAATGAGCCTCTTTGGTTTGTTCGATTTCTATCCTATTTTTACAAGCTTTCATTCGTTCAATCGGATTCTCATCTTCTACGATATCTGCTTCGATCAGACGATACAATGTAGAATTGATCGTATATGGATCAACGCATACTGTACCGGTTAATTTTTGCATGTCCGTATATATCGCTTCGTAAGGTCGAATCGTGATCGCATTTTTCTCAAAAAGGTCGCGACTGATCGCATCTAAACGTGAATCATCGATATAGATGGAAGCCCGATCCTGACTTACGATTGCATAGGCCATAGCGACAGGAAAAGATGGAATATCATGAGCACGTAAATTAAATAACCACGCCACTTGATCGATCTTGGTTATGACCAAATGATCCGTCGATAGTTGAGCACGCACTGCTTCGAGTTTTTCGTTCATGGTCTTTCCCGCATATTGTGTATCAAAATGAAAGGTAGGAGTGTGCGGCAACGCAGGACGATCTGGCCAAATACGATCAACCAGATCCAGATCTGTTTTCAAGATCAAACCTTTTTGATCCAATGCTTCTTCATAGATTTCTATCGTTGCTTCACTAAACAAGCGACCATCTAAACCGACTACGCTTCCACTCGCTAAATGATCGACAAGATATTCCGAAATGGTAGGTGTCCCTTCTACTCCCATTTTCATCAAATCAATACCAGAACCAGCCAATTGGTCTTTGGCTTGAATAAAATAGCGACCATCGGTCCAAAGGGCTGCTTGTTGGCATCCAATCACAAGTGTACCAGCACTTCCTGTAAATCCAGAAAGATAGGCACGTGACATGAAATGGGAACAAACATATTCTGTATCATGATCATCACTGGTCGGAACAATGTATGCTTGCATCTTTTCTTTTTTCATTTCTTCACGAAAAATAGCTAGTTTTTTATTCATCATTTCACTTCCTTACAAATAATAGGCAAACGCAATCAAAACGTATCCCCCATAACCTAAACCAATGGAAAGAATAGAGACAAAAATCACCTTGATCCAAAAGAAAATCAAAGTATCCGCTTTAAAGGTATCTTCTAAACGCATATATTTAAACTGGGCCCAGATCAAATAGAATGTATAAAACATGGTAAGACCAGATAGAATAACGGAGGCCCATTCATAATGACGAACATAATAGAAAAAAGAAGATGTCGCATGCTTTTGAAGCGACTGTAGAAATACGGGTAGATCTTTGAAGATTTGATGTCCATTCCAAAGGCCAATAGCACTGCAATAGGCAATGGCACTCATGGTAAAGATGGCCAAGATCAATGAATTTTGTTTCTTTTTGGGATATGTAGAACTAATGCGATACGTTTGTCCCATCAAGAGTACAAAACTAATACCAAAAAGAACGGTATAAATAACCATAAAAGAATCTTGCAATTGCCAATATAAGCAACAGAATACAAGACAAGCAAATAAGATAAAATTTCCTAAAGTATCGGTCTGGTCATGTCGGCGCTTGATCGTACGAATTCCAAAATGATCAAACGATAAATGGTTTGCCCACCATTGTTGGATTGTTGTTGGTAAAATACATAATACAACAGCAATAGCTACTAAAACCACTACCACCACAAAATCAATGATTTCCATATATCTCTCCCTGTTAAAGGTATTGTAAGATAAATTAATTCACTTGTCCATGAACGACAACCGTTTGACTTGGCAAATTAATTTGCGCCTTGATTCTTGCCTCCTGCAATTTCTTTTTTAAATTCGCTTCGGCTTTGGGATAACGATGACTATAGACAGCACAATACACACCCAATTGAAAGCCCGATTCTAAACTATCAATTTGAACATCCATGTCTTCCGTTTGTATGACATCTGGATCTTCTCTTAGCACATGATAAAATGTTGCTTGCACATTTTCCATATCCACACCGGCACTTAAAGTCATAGGAATATGAATGAACACCTTTCCTTCTTTCGAATAATTCGTGATCGTATTTTCCACCAACTTGGAATTTGGAATGATCACTTCGGTATGACTGATGGTTTCCATGACCGTATACATGATTTCGATACGTTGAATGGTTCCTTCATGGTCCAGAACTTTCACAAAATCACCAACTTGAAAAGGTTTAGTAAAAATGATCTGCATACCTCCAGCAACATCGGCCATATTGGATCGCAACGCCAGTGATATACCTAATGTACAAGCTGAAAAAGCCCCAACGATCACATTTGAATTGACCCCTAATTGTTCAAGGATCATGACAATGACCATGATCTTGATTAATAAAGACGTTGCCGAAGCCAGAAAAGTGACGGCCCCTTGATCGGGGCTTTTCCCTGTCAAGCGCAAGATCAATGATTTCACAAAACGTGAGACGATCCATCCTACGACAAGGATGATCAATATCGTGATTCCTTTTTCTATCCATGTATTCAGTTGAAACATAATAACCAAAACTCCTTTATAAAAAATACCGAGCCAATGGACTCGGTTCCTTGTAAAGTGGCTGGGGTAACTGGATTCGAACCAGTGAAATGGCAGATTCAGAGTCTGCTGCCTTACCGCTTGGCTATACCCCAATGTGCCTTTTAATCTTACAATCTTTCCCTCTATTTGGCAAGCACTTTTCAAAAAAGGGGCACACAAGGTGCCCTATTCTAAACTGAGTTTTTTTAATTGATCAATGATTGCGTCGACTTGTTCGCGCTCTAGATTTTTAATGCCAGCCGCACAGATATGACCACCACCATGATAAGCCATCGCAATTTGACGTACATCTTTTCTTTTCGAACGCAACGATGCCGCATAATGAATACCATCTTCCATACGCGTAAACAATCCCCAACATGAGATTTCACGAATACCGGCTAACACATAAACTTTTTCTTTTGCTTGAGAAAAAGTCATGGGTGCATAGTCTTCTGGTTCCATGATAGCAACCAATGCATCGCCTTTTCGCATCGCTTTTTCTCGCACTTTTGTTTCATAGACATAATTGGGATAATTGGTCGCAAAATTATCTTCTTCGCATTGAATGACATCTACGCCTTGGCCAATCAAATAGCCAGCAGCTTGCATGGTCTCGGGGCGCACGGTGCCAATGGTAAATCGAATGGAATCCGCAATCAAGCCACTATAAAGCATTTGTGCCGCCATCTTTGGGATACGGATATCCAAGGCATTCAAACCAAGCGCCAATAGTTCACACGTAGCGGTCGCTTTTTCATCAATATATTCCAATTCACAAAAATGTTCGATAGGAACATGATGATCAATACGAATCGATGTCGTAGCCAATGTATAACGCTGATCATCCACACGAGCGGCATTGGAAGTATCCAAAATAATGGCAAGGGCCCCATCCAACCAATCATCGGATACATGATCCATTTCATCAACAAAATAACTGGCTGCCTCACTCATTCCCCCCAAAGCACGTACATCTTTATTTGGATATTGCGCTTGAAGAATGGCTTTTAATCCCAGTTGTGAACCGATCGCATCCATATCGGGATACTCATGTCGAAAAAGCGCAATTTTATCGTAGGAAGCAATTGTGTCAATGATCTTATTTATCATTGGTATAGATCTTATATGCATCGCGAGCAATGACCAATTCTTCATTCGTTGGAATTAACCAAACATCTACTTTCGAATCATCCGAACTTAATTTTGCTTCCTCACCACGAATATAGAAGTTATTATCCGCTGGTACTTTGACTCCCATGCATTTTAAACGATCACATACTTCTTGGCGGATGATGTCATTATTTTCACCAACACCGGCACTAAACACGATCGCATCCGCACCGCCCATCAAACCATAATATCCAGCAATTTGTTCGACGACCCGAGATACATAGATAGAAAATGTCAAGATAGCGCGTTGATTTCCTTTTGCACTAGCTTCAATGACATCACGCATATCACTGGAAATACCACTTACGCCCAATAGACCTGATTTTTTGTTTAAGATCGTATCCAATTCTTCGGCTGTATAATGATATTTACGCATCAAATAAACAACGATAGCAGGGTCAATATCACCGCAACGTGTACCCATCATGATACCACCTAATGGGGTGAATCCCATCGATACTTTAAATGCTTTTCCGTTGCGTACCGCAACAATACTTGCGCCACCACCTAAGTGACACGTAATGATATTCATTTGATCCACGGGTTTTCCTTCAATTTCCGCTAATCGTTTGGTTAAATATTCATGGGAAATTCCATGAGCACCATATCGCCGAATATGATCTTTTTCATAATATTCATATGGGATAGGATAAATATAGTTTTCCTCTGGCATCGTTTGGAAAAAGGCAGTATCAAATGAGAAACAATGTTTGGCATCCGGTAATGCTTTTCGTAATGAGCGCAAACCAACAAGTGCACCTGGATTATGAAGAGGTGCTAACTCACACAGCTCTTCGACTTTACTTTCTGACCATTCATCCACTGGAACAGAATGTGAAAAATATTCACCACCATGTACAACACGATGTCCTACTGCCTTGATATCCGTTAAATGATTGACAATCTTATATTCGATCAGAGCATCCATTAATTGCTCAACCGCCACGCTATGATCTTTAATTGGCAAAACTTTTTTGATCTTTTCCGATTCACCTTTCAATTTCATCCCGAAAATAGAATCTTCCAATCCAATTCTTTCGATATTTCCTGACGCTAAAACGATTTCTTCTGGCATTTGAAAGACTTGAAATTTCAAAGAAGTGCTGCCAGCATTTACACTCATTACGATTGTAGACATTGTTTTCCTCCTAAAATACATTTGTTATTTCATTATACTTTTTTTCTTGACATAATTGTATGATTTTATGTTTTTTTTGAACATATCCAATCACTTGTTCATATTTTTCCAATTGCGCACTTGCGCGATGGACAGCATCCATGACTCCAGCTCGGCTAATCCCTAGTTCTTCACTAATTTCCGTATAAGAAAGATCGTCACCATAATATAAAGATAAGATATCTTGTTGCCGTTGGGTCAGTAATGGACCATAAATATCCAGGTATTCATTGGCTTGCACATGATCAATCATGAAGATTCATTCCTTTGGTCATGCCCATGATATAACTAGCCACATCGAATGGTCGCAAATCTTCTGGTTTTTCACCCAAACCTAAAAAACGAACCGGAAGATGCAGCATATCATGAATGGACAGTACCACACCACCTTTTGCTGTTCCATCCATCTTCGTCAGAACAATTCCCGTTACATGGGTTGCATCTAAAAATACTTGTGCTTGACTGATGCCATTTTGCCCGGTCGTTGCATCCAAGACCAACCATACTTCTTGTGGTGCCCCCTCAATTTCACGACCAATGACACGCGTCATTTTTTCTAACTCTTTCATTAAATTTTTTTTGTTTTGAAGACGGCCAGCCGTATCACCAATCAAAATATCGATACCATTTTCTTTGGCATAACGACAAGCATCGACCAAAACACTGCTTGGATCCTGGCCCGGTTTTCCTTTGATACAAGGAACACCAATCCGTTTTGCCCATGTATCGATTTGATCGATGGCTCCGGCACGGAACGTATCGGCTGCTGCCACAGCTACCTTTTTACCCAACGATTGATACAATTGTAAAAGCTTAGCACTGGTCGTTGTCTTTCCCGAACCATTGACACCAACCATTAATATGACCGTAGGTCCATCTGGATTAAAATGAATATATTCTTCAGGTACATCATCATAAAATTCATAGAGGATATAGATAAAATAATCTTCCATTGAATCAAAGTTCTTTAACTCATTGCTGTGTTCTTCGAACGAATCCACAATTTTTTGAGCCGTTTGAATGCCTACATCCCCTTCTAATAAGATCACCATCAGTTCTTCCAACAAATCATCATCGATACCATGGAAGTTATTCGATAACGCACGAATGCGATCTCCAAAACTACGACGTGACTTATCCAATCCTTGCAGATATTTGTCCTTATCATCGCTTTTACTAAATTTATCTCTGATCGATTGAAAGATTGCCATTCCTATCTTCCTCCTTCTCTACAATATGTACTGCATCTCGTAATTCTACTTTCAACAACTGCGATACACCATCCTTTTGCATAGTCACACCATATAAAGTATCACATTGTTCCATTGTACCGGGACGGTGCGTCACAACAATAAATTGACTCTGTCCACGAAAACGATCTAAATATTTCGCAAATCGTTCCACATTGGCTTGATCCAAAGCTGCTTCGACTTCATCAAAAATACACAATGGCATGGTTCTTGCTCTTAAAATAGAAAACAACACACTGATTGCGATCAACGCTTTTTCACCACCAGAGAATGTCTGGATATTTTTGACCATTTTACCAGGTGGCTGTACATCAATATCAATGCCTGTGTGCAATACATCATCGGGATCGACCATGGTCAATTGCGCATGACCACCACCAAATAAAGCTTTAAAAACATCATCCAATTCATTGTTGATCTTATGAAACATATTGGTAAATTTCTCGATCACCGTTTGATCCATTTCTGCGATGGCATCTAAAATTTGTTGGGACGCATTTTCTAGATCTTCTTTTTGTTTGGTCATGAAAGTAAATCGTTCCGATAACTCTGCATATTCTTGTGGTGCATCCAGATTCACATTCCCTAGACCATTGATCTTTTGACGTAAGCGAATCACCTCATCTTTAGCTTCTTCCATGTCCATTGAATGATCTTCATATTGACTTTTGGCGAATTCATACGTCATTTGGTAATCCGTATTTAACCGCATCAAATCATTATCCATTTGCGTTTGTCGCTTGGTCTGTTCCACATCCAATTGATGAATTTCACTTTGTAAAGCATTCATCCACCGACGAATCTTGCGAACATCATTTTCTTTTTCTTCCACTTGTTGTCCGATTTGATAGCGACGCTGCCTTTGTGTTTGCATCTGTTCCGTTAATGAATCAATTTGCGCATGCATTTTCGATGTTTCGATGACCAATTCATCTTCCAATCCATGGCTAGCTTCTTCATCTAAATCACCCAATTGTCCATATTCATCTTTTAAAGATTCATATTTTTGTTTTTTTACCTCATAGACATTTTCTAATTTTCCCAAAGAGACTTTCAGATCCACAATGGATTCGCTATACTCTTCATCGGTTTGTTTGTATTTATTTTCATCGCGAACAAGTTCATCCAGTTCAACTTTCGCTTTTTTTAATTGCTGCGTGATCGTTGTCATCTCTTGCTTCCAAGTAACCGGAGAACTTTGATTCTTTCCTCGTCCACCCGTCATTGAACCACCTGGATGAACAATTTCACCATCTAAGGTAACAATTTTTACACGATGATTGAGTCGTTTCGCACATTCATTGGCATTCTCCAATGTATCCATGACAATGACATGACCTAATAAGTAATCGCGGACCCTTTCATAGCGTGCATCGCATTGTACACACCCATTCGCAAAATCAATAAAACCTTCACAAGACGTAGCAATAAATTGTTGTTGTTCGTTGATTGGTCGTGGTTTACATACAGTCATTGGCAGAAAAGTGGCTCTTCCTGAGCGATTTCGTTTCAAAAAACCAATGGCTTGGCGAGCACTCACTTCATTATCGGTAACAATTTGATACATGGTTCCACCCAAAGCGGCTTGAATGGCTTGTCCCATCTGATCTTTTGCAATCAATAATTCAGATACAACACCTTCAATGCCCGATAAAGAAGATCTTGCCGCTACGATAGCACGAACCCCAGCCTGATGCTGATAGGGTTGAGCCAACATATTCTTTATGATTTGCTGACGATTCAACAACTGCTGATACAAACGATTGGCTTGTTCCCTTTGTGAAGCCATATGATACAAATCTTTCCTTGTTTGTTCCTGCTTCTTTTGCAACTGTACATATTGTGTTTGCATCGCTTCCAAACGCGATTTTCGATCTTCATATTCATAACGCGCTTCGGCAATGATTTGTTCCAATTGCTGTTTTCGTTCCTCTTGATTGGCTTGTGATAAAGCATACTTTCTTTTTTCATCCAATTCAATCTTACGTTTTTCCAGTTGTACCGATTGATTCATGGCTTGGGTATATTCCCCTTGTAAAGTATGTATTGTCGCATCCAATTGATACATTTGTTTCCGAGCTGCATCAATTTCTTCATCCAAATTTGTCAATTGCGTATCATAGGAAATCAGATCCGATTGTTTTCGGCTCATTTGTGACTTTAACGATGCCAATTCCTCATGGTACGTACCAATCTCATGGACAAGCACATTGATTTCAATTTTTGATAATGAATCACGATACGATAGATATTTTTGTGCTTTATCGGCCTGTCGTTTTAAGGGAATTAACTGATGTTCAATTTCATCCATGATATCTTGAACGCGATCCAAATTATCTTTTGTCTTTTCGAGTTTACGCAAAGAAACTTGTTTTCTTTTCTTATATTTAGCTACACCAGCTGCTTCTTCAAACAATGAACGGCGTTCTTCTGGTTTCGCATCCGCAAAAGCCGAAATATTCCCTTGGGTGATAATGCTCAAAGAATCCCGTCCCAATCCTGTATCCATCACAAGATCATTGATATCCTTCAATCGACAGGGGGCCTTATTAATAAAGTAACTCGCTTCATTATTTGCCCTTTCCAATTGTCGTGTGATTTCAATTTCTTCAAAGTTGGAATCAAAAATATGTTGTGTATTATCAAAAACCAAAGATACTTTGGCTAGATTGACTGGTTTGCGATACTCACTACCAGAAAAAATAATATCCGACATACTACTGCCGGAACGAAGTGATTTGATGCTTTGCTCACCTAAGACCCAACGGATCGCATCATTGATATTGCTTTTTCCACAACCATTGGGACCAACAATTCCGGTAATGTCATGATCAAATTGAATGACGGTTTTATCCGCAAAGCTCTTAAATCCTTGTAGTTCAATTCGTTTTAAAAACATGGGCATACACTCCAAACGATATCATTATACACTATCTCCAGTTGGTTCGCTATAGAATTTCTAATGCTTTATTATCTTGTTTTTAATACTAGATATGTTGACTTTTATTCCTAGATTATTTACAATACTCATGAAGGTGAGAATATGCAACAAAAAAGTAATGACATGGCACATCCTTTTAAACTATCCTTTGGTGAAGAAACCGCCAATGCCATCAGTCATGGCGTCATGTGGATCTTATTATTAGGTGCTCTACCTTATTATGCCATTCGTTCCTATACCATTGGTGGATCAAGATATGCAATCAGTACAAGCATTTTTATAATTTGTTTATTCCTGATGTTTCTTGGGTCCAGTCTGTATCATATTGCTCCCTATGATACACCTTATAAATATGTATTCCGAAAATTAGACCATATCATGATCTTATTGGCCATTGCCGGTACCTATACACCAGTTTGTATGGTCTTATTGGACAACACACTTGGTTATATGATCTTGCTTATTGAATGGATCATGGCTCTGGCTGGTATATTATTAAAAGCCATCTCAAATAAAGCGCATATGAAATTATCTATGACAATTTATATGGTCATGGGATGGTTAGCTGTGATCATGTTGCCAACCCTTTTACAAAAAGCATCACCTGCCTTTTTTGGAATGATCTTATTGGGCGGTGTGATGTACTCGATTGGTGCTGTATTTTACTCTCATCCAGAAAAAAAATATTTTCATTTCATTTGGCATTTGTTCATTGTGTTTGCTTCAATTTGCCACATGATCGCCATACTATATCTCATGATCTAGAAGACCTCGGTCTTCTTTTTTTGCATGGATGAATTGTCAAATTAAGTGCAACACGATGTATGTGAGTCTGTTTCGTTCATAACTTCATTTGGTGTCTTATAGCCAAGGCACTTTCGTGGCCGATTATTCATCAGTTCAAGATTATGCTTTAGCTCATCTTCATCGACA
>NZ_JAXDRQ010000006.1:0-9481 GCF_034090965.1 Absicoccus sp.
ATCCACAGAAACGTTTTCATGGGAAGACTGCATATCAGGTAAGACAGGAAGCACTGGCTGCAGATACACCGGAACAATATCCAATTGCACCAAATAGAAGAATAGAACGATTCTGGGAAAAGATTGAGAAGAGCAAAGCAAAGCAACAGGAACAAGCACAACAATAAAAACAAGGCCAAATCGAATTGACCTTGCTTGGTAGTTATTTTGGATATTTTCGCTGTCTACTTGACAGGGGTCATATCATGGCTTGGGCCTTCGTTTTTTGTATTCTCTTCAATTTTGGTAGATTCAATAAATTGTTTGGCGGTCCTTGGACTACGACCACTATGACGGATCGCATACGCCTCTGCTTTGATGGCGAGTGCATCTCGATTCATTTGAATGTCGTACGAATCTGCTAACTGCATGACAATTTCCAGATATAGATCTTTTAACGGCTTGCTGAAGGTGACAGTTAAGCCAAAACGAGCAGCTAAGCTCATAGTTTCTTGGATGGAATCATTACGGAAAATTTCACCGCCATCACGATTTCTCATGTTTTCTTGTACAAAATGACGTCGATTGCTCGTTGCATAAACTACACAATTCTTTTGATTGTGCGCGATACCGCCTTCCAAAATATTCTTTAAGGCAATAAAATCATCATCATTTTCTTTAAAACTAAGATCATCGATAAACAAAATAAAATGCAAGGGATTGTCCACCAAACGATCCATGATGTCCGGTAAAACATACAACTGATCTTTTTTGATCTCAATCAAGCGCAATCCTTTTTGATAATATTCATTCACGATGGCTTTGACCGTAGAAGATTTACCAGTTCCGGCATCGCCATACAATAAGACATTATTGGCATCCAAGCCTTGCAAGAAACCTAAGGTATTCTTGATTACTTGTTCCCTTTCTCTTTCGTATCCAATCAAATCGGCGAGTCGTTGCGGGTCTGGATGAGACACACCAACCAGTTCCCCATTTTGAATACAGAATGCCCGATACTTGCTGAACATGCCATAGCCACGATAGGGTAAGTCTTCCAAATATTTTTGATAAGAAGGATAAAAATTGATGGAACTGGTTTCCCATTGGGGCAAAAATCCCGAGTAATCGATGGTTTTTAATAATTCTTGACTGGTCAATTGAGATACTTTTTCTAAAAGCATCAGTTCGTGTTTGACCGTTGCTTGAATCATTGGTGAAACCTTTCGTTGAGTGGCTACTTGATGAACATATACATTTTCATCATTCAGGATCCATTGATAGAGATATTCCGTCCAATTGGTATTCTTTTGATAAAGATTCGATACAAAAGCACAATAATTTTCAATGAAAGCTTCGGTATCTGCCCGATCGGTTTCTAATACATTCATAAAGGATGAAAAGACTTGATCATCTTGCAGATGACGAAAGATCGTAAGCGTTCTTAAAGCTAAATTCCAGTTTTTTATGTTCATATATACGTTCCTCTATTTTACACGTCTATTATATCATTTTATGCTATAATAAAACGGTATACAAGGAGATAAATATGCTAACAATTGATAAAGTTTATTCGGCGAAAAATGTCTTAAAAAAAGTTATTCGTCAGACATCTGTAATTCCTGCTTTCGATTTAAGCAATACCAACCATATTTATTTGAAAACAGAAAATTTACAACGTACGGGATCGTTTAAGATTCGTGGTTCTTATTTTAAGATTTCTCGTTTGACCGACGAAGAAAAAGCACGTGGAATCATTGCTTCCAGTGCTGGCAATCACGCTCAAGGTGTAGCTTTGGCTGCACAACAAGAAGGCATTAAATGTACCATTTGTATGCCAGATAATGCACCTATCTCTAAAATTGAAGCAACCAAGAGTTATGGGGCTGAAGTATGTCTAGCAAAAGGGGCTTATGATGAAGCCTATGCCCTAGCGGCACAAATGGCCGAAGAAAAAGGATATACCTTCGTTCATCCTTATGATGATGAAGATGTCATTGCCGGTCAAGGAACGATTGGCTTGGAAATCTTAGAAGATCTTGATGTCGTCGATGCCATTGTTGTTCCAATTGGTGGTGGTGGATTGATATCTGGTGTTGCTTTTGCGGCCAAGAGCATGAAACCTGATATTAAGATCTATGGTGTCCAAGCAGCCAATGCACCAAGTATGTATCGTTCTTTTCATGAAGGCAAACAAATCACCTTGGATACGGTGAATACATTTGCAGATGGCATTGCAGTTAAACATCCAGGTGATATTCCTTTTGAAATTGTTTCCAACTATGTCGATGATATCTTTACCGTAACGGAAGATGAGATTGCCGCTTCGATCTTGACGTTATTAGAGAAACAAAAAGTTGTTGCGGAAGGTGCTGGTGCGGTATCTGTAGCCGCAGCCATGTTCAATAAGATCCCATTGAAAGATAAAAACGTCGTCTGCATCGTTTCTGGTGGTAATATCGATGTGAATATCATTGACCGTGTCATTACGCGTGGTTTATTGCTTTCGGGACGTAAAACAAGCTTTATCATTCAATTAACCGATAAACCAGGTCAACTTACAGATGTATCAAAAATCATTGCTGATAATGGTGGCAATGTGGTTGCTGTCGACTATGACAATGCCGATCCAGATTTAGCCATCAATGACTGTTTCCTTAAGATTACGGTAGAAACCAGAAATAAAGATCATTTGAACACGATCAAAACGGATTTATACAACCATGGTTTTCGGATTGTTAGAGAACGACAATAAATGATCGAATGAGTACCTCAAATTGAGGTACTTTTTTTATTGATGCTCATGAACCGATGTTTTAGGAAATTCTTATTATTTATAGTATGATCGTCTCTATCTTCATCATTGTTGAAACGAATACTCATTTTCTATTCTTTCTCGATTCCCTCCTTATTTCCTCTTCGCACTTCTTTGCCCTTTGATGATAAATACGCCAAAGTGGGATGGTCACGCATCTTCCATATAGGGTACAAAGACTCCATAAAAAAAGCTATGCAAAAGCATAGCTTTTTCCAATTATTTTGACATCACTTCATGACAACGATCGCATAAGCCATCTTCATGATCCGATTCGGTTACATTCCAGCAACGAGGACATACATGTCCATCGGCTTTCGCAACCACAACCTCATCACCTGCATCCGCCAACGTTACTTTGGATACGATAAACCATTGTGCCGGATTTGGAACCGTTCGATCCAATACTGTCTTGGTTTCTTCGTTTAAATGCAAGATCAATTGCGCTTCAAGTCCTTTACCAATCATATCTTCATTACGTGCATCTTCCAATGCTTTCAAGACTTTTTTACGAAGATCAAATAAGACATCCATATCTTTTAATAAAGCTTCTTGATCAAAGTCCAAAGTCAAGGTTGGGAAATCTTCCAATTGAATGGAAACATCATTCCACTTCATATAGTCATTGACTTCTTCCATGGTATGTGGAAGAATTGGTGTCCATAATTTGGCTAAAACTTCGGTTGCCGTATATAGAACCGTTTGTACCTCACGACGATCACGGCTATCGGTTTCATCACAATACAAGATATCCTTTGTATAATCCATATAGTAAGCCGATAATTCATTGGTCATCAAATTCGTTAAAGTGGATACGACATCCGCAAAACGATATTCTTTATACGCTAATTCCACATCCGCAATGGTCTGTTGTAAACGAACCAGGATATATTGATTCAATGGTGCCAATGTATTGAAAGGCAAACAATTTTCTTTCGTAAATGTTTGAGCATCGAGATTGGCCATACAGAAACGCATGGTATTACGAATCTTACGATATTGGTTTGCCATTTGTTTCATGATCTTATTTCCCATGGAAACATCGGCTTGATAATCCACACTGGCAGCCCATAAACGTAAGACATCAGCCCCATATTTCTTTGTGATCTGACTTGGTGCTACCGCATTCCATTGCGATTTTGACATCTTCACGCCTTTTTCATCCATGACAAATCCATGTGACAAACATTGTTTGTATGGAGAATGTCCATGAACCGCAGTACCAACGATCAAGCTGGAGTTAAACCATCCACGATATTGGTCAGAGCCTTCAAAATATAAATCAGCCGGATAGCCTAGGCCTCTTGCCATCATGGCTCCTGTATGACTTGAACCGGAATCAAACCAAACATCCATGGTATCCATTTCTTTACGGAATTGACCATTTGGAGAATGTTCAGATGTATATCCTTCCGGCAACAACTCTTTGACATCGCGTTCAAACCAAACATTGGAGCCATATTCCGCAACCAAACGAGCCACATGATCAAAGATTTCTTTTTCCATCAATGGCGTATCGTCTTCTCCATAAATGATTGGAATTGGCACACCCCAAGCCCGTTGACGAGAAATACACCAGTCATCCCGATCGGCAATCATATTATGCATCCGTTGTTGACCCCAGCTAGGGATCCATTCTACATGATCAATTTCATCTAATAATTGATCACGAATTTTATCGATTGAACAGAACCACTGTGTAGTTGCACGATAAATGATTGGCTGCTTTGTACGCCAATCGTGTGGATAACTATGTGTCAACCAAGCTAATTTCAATAAGACACCCAATTCATCCAATTTGACCGTAACCGTTTTATTCGCATCCCAAACCGATTGTCCAGCCAATTCTTCTCCGGCTTCTTCTGTCAATCGTCCTTGATCATCGACATTGTTCAATACATCCATTTTATAACGGGAATGAACCGTATAGAAGTCATCCGCACCAAAACCACTGGCAGTATGAACACAACCCGTACCTGCATCTTCTGTGACATAATCCGCTAACATGACAATCCCTTCTGCATTGACATGCGTTGGATCGTTGGCATACAGTGGATGTTCATATGTGATATATTCCGCTTCTTGTCCTTTAAAGGTCTTGATGATTTCATAACGCTCACATCCAAAATCTTTACATAATTGATCCACCAGCATTTCCAACATGACCAGTTTGCCCTTATCTGTATCGACCACGGCATAGGTCATACGAGGATTTAAGGAAATACCCTGATTGGCTGGAATGGTCCAAGGAGTTGTTGTCCAAATGACGAAATAAGTATCTTCATCTAACAAACCTTTACCATCTTTAACTTTAAATTTGACATAGATGGTAGGGGTCTTCATATCTTTATATTCCACTTCAGCTTCAGCTAAAGCAGTTTCGCTACTAGGTGACCAATACACTGGTTTTAATCCTTTATAAATCAAACCATCCAAGGCCATCTTACCAAATACTTCAATTTGTTTGGCTTCAAACTCTTTTTGTAAGGTAATATATGGATGATCATAGTCGCCAATGGATCCTAGAGATAAGAAACCAGCTTTTTGACGAGTAACTTGTTCTAACGCATAATCATGACAAATCTTACGGAATTCAGCAATGCCCATTTTCTTTCGATCATAACCCGCTTTGGTTACAGCTGTTTCTATCGGTAATCCATGTGTATCCCATCCGGGAATATAAGGAACCTGATATCCAGCCATATATTTCGAACGATTGATGACATCTTTCAAGATCTTATTTAAAGCATGTCCCAAATGGATATCTCCATTCGCATAGGGTGGACCATCATGCAACACAAATGGTTGAGCATCCTTTCTTTTTTCTAACATCTTTCCATATAAATCAATATCTTGCCAACGTTTTTGAAATTTAGGCTCTTTCTTTACTAGATTTCCACGCATTTCAAAGTCCGTTTTTGGCATGTGTAACGTGTCTTTGTAGTCCATATTTGTCTCCTTCCATAAAAAAAACGCCCCTTCTAAGGACGTCTGAACGCGGTACCACCTTAGTTACCAAGTTAAACTTGATCACTCAATGCTTTTAACGCAAGCCCTACGAATGACTGTACTTAATTCCAATCATTAGCTCCAAAGTGATATTATATGAACTTTCTATACAACTTCTCACCCATCCGTTGTTCTCTGAATAGCTCCATTCATATAACGTGTCTTTATCGTCGCTATTGAAATTTCAAAAAACCTAAGATCAAACGATTCTTCTTTGAAATAGCGAGTATGCCATTGAATTGGAATCGCCCTACCCTACGTATTGAAACGTAATCATTATCGCATAATTGCACATTTTCTTCAAGAACGACATCATTCAATTTTACCAATCCGGAAGCAATCAGTTTCGACGCTTTTGTACGCGAACAATGAGCCAGTTGCGCGACGATCGCATCCATTCGTAAACTGGAACAATTGACTCGAATTTCCTCAAAAGAAATACCATTAACGATGTGGTCATCATCTCTTTCAAAATGAATCGGACACCGGGCAATCTTCGTACAAGAATCAATAATAAAATCAGCCATATGTGAAGTACAAAAAAGCACAATTTCATGCGCATCCACAAGAATGTCCCCTAGCTGATCTCGTTTGATCCCTAGGTGCAATAGAGCTCCTAATACATCTGGATGTTTTAATTCTTTATAGCGTGCATCGTATTTTGACACAAGACAAACAACGGAAAAATCCACGTCTTCCAAAGCATAAGGACTGATACAAGCTACCTTTCGTTGGGCTTGTGCATATCCTCCAGACATATACACAATCATGGACTTTCCAACGATCGATGGCAGCATTTGAGCTTGTGAAGGCGTTAAAAAAGAGGTCACGACCGGTTGATATCGCACGTAAGATAACTGGATATTATCCTTTACCTTTGCGATAAATTCCTCATGACCTCTTTGATTGAAATGGTTATTCTTCGTCAAAATCGTCCGTATCGTCGATTGAAATGGATCCAGCTACATCAATAGCTGCTGGAGAACATAAAATAACATTTTGACCGATCTTTTGGATTTTACCATCTAACGCAAAAACAACACCTGTCAAAAAATCAATTGTACGTTGTGCATAATCACGATCCAATTTATGTAAATTAACTACAACAGCACGTCCTTCTTTTAAACGTGTACCAACTTCTTCTACTTCACCAAATCCACGGGGTTCAAATAGAACCATCTTGGTGCTTGCACTCAAAGCATTTGTATTCGCACGGTTTTTTGGGCGCTCATAACGGTTTTGAGCTTCTGGTTTTTCTTCTTCCGTTTCAGCACCTGTTACCACTTCTTCATCATCTTCGTATTCGTCATCTTCCATTTCTGGATTGACAAATTCATGAATCTTATCCATAAATCCCATGGAACAACCTCCTATCGCGTATAATTATAACACATATCTTAGTTTTGAAAAGATAAAGTAAAATAAAAATATATGACCAAAATAACAACCTATTGATTCGATAAATACGCATCAATGGAAGCAGCCGCATGTTTGCCAGCCCCCATTGCACTGATGACAGTGGCAGCCCCTGTGACTGCATCTCCACCAGCATAGACACCTTTCTTGGTCGTCATCAAATTTTCATCCACGACCAGACATCCTTTTCGATTGGCTTCCAATCCTGCCGTTGTGGAACGGATCAATGGATTCGGACTGGTACCAATGGCCATGATCATGCAATCGGCTTCGATCTCAAATTCACTGCCTTCGATCGGTACCGGTCTTCTTCGGCCGGATTCATCCGGTTCGCCCAGTTCCATACGGATACATTTCACATGCGATACCCAGCCATTCTCATCACCCAGTACTTCGACTGGATTGTTCAACAAATCAAAGATGATACCTTCTTCTTGGGCATGTTCCACTTCTTCTTTACGTGCTGGCAATTCTTCCATGCTTCGACGATAGACGATATGAACTTCAGCTCCCAATCGACGAGCACATCGCGCCGCATCCATAGCGACATTGCCGCCACCGACAACCACACATTTCTTTGGATGATAGATTGGCGTATTCGCATCGGGCATATACGCCTTCATCAAATTGATCCGGGTCAAGAATTCATTGGCACTGAATACTCCTTTTAAATTTTCACCCGGTAAGTTCATAAAGCGTGGCAGGCCAGCACCGGAACCAATGAATACGGCTTCAAAGCCATCTTCTTCCATCAATGCACCGACCGTATCACTGCGACCGACCACAAAGTTCGTGATGATCTTTACCCCGAGCTCTTTTAATTGATCGATCTCATTTTTGACGATGGACTTTGGCAGACGGAATTCAGGAATGCCATACATCAATACCCCGCCGGCTTCATGCAACGCTTCAAAGATCGTGACTTCATAGCCTTTTTTGGCAAGATCCCCAGCACAGGTCAGACCGCTAGGTCCCGCTCCAACGATGGCCACTTTATGTCCATTGGATTCTGGCTTTTCCGGTTTGGTGTTGTTGTATTGACGATGATGATCGGCTACAAAACGTTCCAAACGGCCAATGCCAACTGGTTCATCTTTGATGCCACGAATACAAACTTTTTCACACTGACTTTCTTGCGGACAAACACGACCGCATACAGCTGGTAAGGAACTGGTCAGCGAAATGATCTGATAGGCCCCTTCATAATCGTGTTCCCCGATTTTGGCGATGAAGTCAGGAATATGGATATTGACCGGACATCCCGCTACGCATCTTGGATTCTTACAGTTGAGACAGCGGCTCGATTCGTAAACGGCCATTTCTTCCGTATAGCCTAAAGCCACTTCCTCAAAATTGTTCTTGCGCTCATCCGCTTTCTGCGTTGGCATCGGTGTCTTTTTGGGCTCCATATTGGCCATCTTACTCAACCTCCTTTTTCAACAGGTTGCATGCTTTTTCGCGGGCATGCGCCTCAAAATCCGCATAGGTCTTATTGCGAGACATCGCTTCATCGAAATCGACTTGATGTCCGTCAAAGTCTGGTCCATCTACACACGCAAATTTCATCTGGCCACCAACGCTCAATCGGCAGCAGCCGCACATGCCAGTTCCATCGACCATGATCGGGTTCATCGAGACGACAGTTGGAATCTCATATTTCTTGGTGGTCAGACACACAAACTTCATCATGATCAATGGTCCGATCGCAACGACTTCATCAAATTGTTGTCCCGATTGGATCAATTCTTCCAGCTTGTTTGTGACAAGCCCTTTTTCTCCGGCGGTTCCATCATCGCTCATCAAATAGAACGCATCACTGTTGGCTTGGAATTCATCTTCCAGGATGACCAGATCCTTGTTTCGAAATCCGGTGATCGAAGTGACCTGGGCTCCGGCTTGATGAAAGGCTTTGGCCGTTGGCAGCGCAATGGCACAGCCTACGCCACCTCCAATGATCGCTACTTTCTTATTTCCATCAATTTCACTTGGTTTGCCCAAAGGACCCACGAAATCATGGATAAAGTCGCCTTCTTCTTTCGTGTTTAGAAGCATGGTCATCCCACCCACGATCTGGAAGATGATCGAGACGGCTCCGGTTGCAGGATCGGCATCTTCAATCGTAAACGGAATACGTTCGCTATCTTTGTCAACACGCAAAATGATGAATTGTCCAGCTTTTGCGTGTTTCGCAACAAAAGGTGCTTCCACGACCAATTTGGTAACGGTAGGATTCAACACCTCTTTTTTTAGAATCTTATACAT